>CAZFRK010000058.1:0-12659 GCA_964521375.1 uncultured Rhodobacterales bacterium | reverse complement strand
TTGTCGAAGTTCAGGTCCGGCTGATGGCTGAAGAAGCGGTGCCAGTAGTACTGCTGGGCGACCGGATCCCAGGTCCAGTTGGAGGTTTCCGTGTCGCAGAAGATGATGCGGGTGTCGGAATAGGCCCGGTCGTCGTCCGACCAGACATAGTAGTTCCGCGCCGCCGATCCCTTCTTGGCGTGGCGTGCCTTCTGGAACCAGGGATGCTGGTCGGAGGTATGGTTGATGACCAGCTCGGTGATGACCTTCAGGCCCCGCTCATGGGCGGCCTTCACGAAGTCCCGGAACTGGCGGACCGTCCCGTAACGCTGGTTGACGTCCTTGTAGTCGGCGATGTCGTAGCCGTCGTCGCGCAGCGGCGAGGGATAGAAGGGCAGCAGCCAGACCGCCGAGACGCCGAGGGACACCAGGTAATCCAGCTTGCTCGCCAGGCCGTCGAAGTCGCCGATTCCGTCGCCGTTGGAATCGAAGAACGCCTTGACGTGCAGCTGATAGATGATGGCGTCCTTGTACCACAAGGGATCGTCGGCCACGCCGACGATGGCGCTGGGGGACGGAAGGGGGTCGGGCATGGTCGCCATGCTGGTGCCTCTCGTTGATCGTCACGTCATTGAACCGCCTGCGCGACGGCGCGGTCGGCGGGCGTCAGTAGCAGGGGTCGACGTAGGTCACGGTCTTCCACGGACGGACGCGGAAGATGGCGACCGGATTGTCTTCCGGGTCGAGCGTCACGTCGTGCTCCGATCCGCGCCACAGGCGGCGGGTGTCGGTGAACAATTCCTCCACCTGATAGGCGTCCTCGGGGCCGACGCCGATCCGGTCCAGCGGGAAGGACAGCGTCGCCCTGTGCGGCTCGAAGGGATCGAGGTTCACGGCCACGAACACCAGATTGTCGTTGGTCAGCGTGGATTTCGAATAGAACAGGATGTTGTCGTCGTCGGCCCAATGGAAGCGCAGGTTCTCCAACTCGTGAAGGGCCGGATTGGTCCGGCGGATGTCGTTCAGCCGGGTCAGGAAGGCCTTGATGTTGCCTGGCGCGTCCCAATCGCGGACCCGGATCTGGTATTTTTCGGAATCCAGGTATTCCTCCTTGCCCGGCAAGGCATCGTTCTCGCACAGCTCATAGCCGTTGGTGACGCCGTACAGGCTGGACAGGGTTCCGGCCAGGGCGGCGCGGATCAGGAAGGCCGGCCTGCCGCCGCGTTGCAGGAACTCCGGCAGGATGTCGGGCGTGCAGGTGTGCAGGTTGGGGCGCAGATATTCCCGCGCGTCGCCGTGCACCAGATCGTTCAGATAGTCGGTCAGCTCGGCCTTGAAGTTGCGCCACGTGAAGTAGGTGTAGGACTGGGAGAACCCGGCCTTCGCCAGCATCTTCAGCATGGTGGGACGGGTGAAGGCTTCCGACAGGAAGACCGTGTCGGGATAGGCCGCGCGGACCTCCCGCAGGCACCATTCCCAGAAGGGCACGGGCTTGGTGTGCGGATTGTCGATGCGGAAGATGCGCACGCCCTGGTCGCACCAATGGAGGAACACGCTCTTCAGCTCTTCCCAGAGGGCCTGTTGGTGCGGGCCGTGGAAGTTGACGTTGACGATGTCCTGATACTTCTTCGGCGGGTTTTCGGCGTACTTGATGGAGCCGTCGGGGCGGAAGGTGAACCATTCCGGATGTTCGGCGATCCAGGGGTGGTCCTGGGCGCATTGGATGGCGATGTCGAGCGCCACCTTCATGCCATGCCGCTCGGCCTCGGCCACCACGCGGCGGAAGTCCTCGATGGTGCCGAGGTCGGGATGGATGGCCTTGTGCCCGCCGTCCTTGGAGCCGATGGCATAGGGGCTGCCCGGTTCGCCCGGCTTGGCCGGGAACGTGTTGTTGGCCCCCTTGCGGTAGCGTTCGCCGATGGGATGAATGGGAGTGAAGTAGAGGACGTCGAAGCCCATGGCGGCGACGTCCGGTATGCGCCGGATGACGTCGTCGAAGGTGGCCGAGGCCGTCGGGTCGGTGCCCTGGGACCGGGGGAACATGGTGTACCAGGCCGCGAGACGGGCATAGGTCGGCTCGACGATGACCTTGAGCGGGATATCCCAGCGAACCGCCTGGGAGCGGTCGGGGCAGCGGTCCATCAGCCGGACCGTGTCGGCGGAGGACAACAGGGCGAAGCGGTCCGTTTCGGAGGCGTCTTCCAGGCGCTCCAGCAGGCGGCGCAGGGCGGCTTGGTCGTCGGCGTCGGCCCGTTGCAGGGCTTCGGCGACCAGCAGGCGGCCTTCCTCGACCTCCAGGCTCACGTCCTGTCCCGCTTCGACCTTTTTCGTGGTGTCGCGCAGCCACGATCCGTAGGCGTCCTCCCAGGCTTCGACGCCGTACTCCCAGGTGCCGAGCTCCGATAGCGGCTGGGCCGCCGCCCACAGGTCCAGACCGGCGTTGACCTGCCGCATTGGCGTTTCCCGCCACGGTGCGTCCGGTCCCCGGCGGACCCGCAGCACGGCGGTCAACACGCCGTGCCCTTCCTTGAAGATTTCGGCGCTGACCTCCAAAAGGTCGCCGATCTCCCGCTTCACTGGAAAGCGACCGCCGTCCACGGCGGGGCGGACGTTCTGGATGATGATGGGCCGGCTGTTGGTGGCCGGGTCGAAGGGGCCGTTCGGCGCTGGGCCAAGGGATTGGTCTGCTGGCAACGGGCCTTCGGTCATCGGGCAGTCTCCCGCTTGTTGAGCGTTCGGCGCACGGACGAAAAAGGGCGACCGCGACGGATCAGCCGACGGACGCGGTTCCGGCGAACAGGCGGATCTCGCCAGGCGCCAGGGCTAGGCCGCCATCGCCGTCCCCCGCGTCCTGATCCCGTCCCGGGGTGATCTCCGTTCCGGCGGCGGCGATGCGACCGACGGGGTCCGAGCCGTCGGTTTCCAAGGCCCAGCGACCGTTGTCGTCGGGATTGACGACGATCAGCACCCATTCGGCGCCGGACTCGTTGCGGCGGAGCAGCCCCAGGACCCCCGTCGGGCTGTCGATCCGATGGGTCGGTCCCTCGTGGTTGAGGACGCTGTGGTCGGCCTTCATGCGATTGGTCTGGCGGATGAACTCCGACAGGTCGAACCGTTGGGCCTCGCGATCCTCGGGGCGGCTGGAGACGACGTTGATGGGCTTGGCGAAGCCGTACTCGTAGCCGAGCGGCATCAGGATGCCGGAGGAAAAGGCGGCGGCGAACAGATAGTGCCGCCGATAGGCGGTTTCCAGGTCCTTGGAGCCGCTGATGCCGCGTTCGTTCAGCTCGGCGGCGAGGCGGGGCGTGTCGTGGCTTTCCGGAAAGCCGACCGAGGGAGCGACGTGCCGCAGGGCCTCGTACTGCTCCAGAAGCCAGGGCGCCTTGAAGTCCCACCATTTGGAGGAATTGAAGAAATAGTCGAAGCGGGCCGGGCGCAGGGCTTCCGCTTCGTCTTGGCGACAGCCCAGCGTTTCGGCGAAGAACAGAACGTCGGCGTTGACGTCGTGGGCGGCGCCGATGAGCGGCGCCCAGACCTCCGCCGGAACCTTATAGGCGGCGTCGCATCGGAAGCCCTGGACGCCCAGGCGCACGTAGTGGCGCGTGACGCGCTGGAAGTATTCGATCATGGCGTCGCGTTCGGGGCGCGGCGAAAAGTCGATCTCCGCCAAATCGCCCCAGACCGTCCGCTTCTCGGGATTGAAGGGGTCGTCGGGGTCGGCGGCGAAGGGGCTGCACAGGGCGCCACTCTCGTCGCGCAGGAACCATTCCGGGAACTCTTCGGTCAGGATCGAGTCCTTGGCCGTGTGATTGATCACCAGATCCATCATGACATGCACGCCGTGGGTCGCGCAGACATGCAGGAAGTCGCGCAGCAGGTCGTCGTCGTTTTCGTAGGAACTGCCGCGAAACAGCGGATTGAGGCGGTAGTAGTCCTTGACCGCGTAAAGGCTTCCCGAGAACCCCGGAAAGTGGAACGGGTTCACGTAGATCCAGTTGAATCCCATTTCGGCGACGCGCGGCACCTGCTTGCACCACTCGCTGATCGGTCCGACCAGCAGCGGGAAGAGGTTGTAGATGCGTGGGCCGCGGGGTCCGACGGCTTCCGACATGGTGCGCTCTCCCGGTACGAAGCGTGGGCTGGACGACCCCCAAAGGATAGCGCGGGGGTGGTGACGGGTAAAAGGGCGTTCTGTGACGTTTCGGGGCCCATGCGGTCGAGCCCGGTCTTTCCCTCCGTAGGTCACAACGCGCGTGCGAACCGGCGGGTTCTGAAAAAGAGGCCCCTCGAAACCTTCCATGGACGAAGGGCGGCGGTCTTGCTACCCCTGCAAAGGAGACGGCGGGCGCGGCGGCGGAAGGACGGACATGGGCGTTGCGGAAGACAAGGCGGGGGACATGACCGAGGACCCGACCCGACCGTGGTGGCGGGGCGCCGTGATCTACCAGATCTATCCGCGTTCTTTCCGGGACGGCGACGGTGATGGGATCGGCGACCTGCCCGGTATCCTCGAAAAGCTGCCCTATGTGGCCGCCCTGGGGGTCGACGCCGTCTGGATATCGCCCTTCGTGCGGTCGCCGCAGAAGGATTTCGGCTACGACGTCAGCGACTATACCGCCGTCGATCCGCTGTTCGGAACCTTGGAGGATTTCGACGCCCTGGTCGCCGAGGCCCATCGGCTGGGCCTGAGAGTGCTGATGGACCAAGTCTTCAGCCATACCTCCGAGGAGCATCCCTGGTTCGTGTCCAGCCGCGCCGACGCCGACGGACCGCACGGCGATTGGTACGTCTGGGTCGATCCGGAACCTGACGGCGGGCCGCCCAATCGTTGGCTGGGTGTCTTCGGCGGCGGGGCCTGGACCTGGGAGCCGCGCCGCCATCAGTACTATCTGCATCACTTCCTGCCCGAGCAACCGGCGCTCAACCTGCGCAATCCCAACGTGGTCGACGCCTTGCTGGCCGCCGGGCGGTTCTGGTTGGAGCGGGGGGTGGACGGGTTCCGCCTGGATGCCGTCGACTTCATGGTTCACGACCCGAGCCTGGCCGACAATCCGCCGCGCCATCTGCCCTATAAGCCGTTGAAGCCGTTTTCCCTGCAACGGCATGTGTTCGACATGGCGCATCCCGAAACCCTGCGGGTCCTGGCGCGCATTCGCGACCTGCTGGACGAGTTCGGCGCCACCGTCGCCATGGCCGAAGTCGGCAGCGAGTCTTGCGCCGAGGACCCCTTGAGCCGCGCGGCGCGCTACACGGCGCCCGAAAGCGGCGGGCGTCCCCGGGCGGACGGCGGCGGCGTCATGCACATGGCCTACAGCCTGCGCATGATGAAGCAGCCGGGCACGGCGGACGGCCTGGGAGCCTTTTTCCAGGAGGCCGAGGACGAGATCGGCTCCGGCTGGCTGACCTGGGCCTTTTCCAACCATGACGTGATCCGCGTGGTCAGCCGGTGGGGTCGGGACGACCCGGCCAGCGGTCCCTTGTTCATGGCCCTGTTGTTGTCGTTGCGTGGGTCCATCTGCCTTTACCAGGGGGAAGAACTCGGCCTGCCCGAGGCCGACGTGCCTTTCGACCGCTTGCGGGACCCCTTCGGACGCTGCTATTGGCCGGAGTTCAAGGGCCGCGACGGCTGCCGGACGCCGATGCCTTGGACGGCGTCGGCGCCGAACGGCGGCTTTTCGGATGGAACGCCCTGGCTTCCGGTCGCCGTGCCCCATCTGGCCCTGGCGGTCGATGGACAGGAGGCGGACCCGGCCAGCATGCTGGCCGTGACGCGGGGGCTGGTGGCCTGGCGAAAGGCCCATCCGGTGCTTGCCACCGGCACCTTGCGGGTGCGCCCCGGCGTCTCGCCGCCGCTATTGGTTCTCGAGCGCGGCGCCGAGGGGGCGGAGGGGATGGTCCTGGCCTTCAATCTGTCGCCGGAGGCGGTCGCCCTGCCGTCGGGCCTGTCCGGGCTTGGGCCGATTCCCGGAGTGGCCGGACCCGAGGCCGGGTGGCTTCCCGCCTGGGGCGCGGCCTGGGGCGCGTCGGGAACCTGACCATGGGGACGCGAAGGCGGCGGCGGAGCAGGGACCGGGCCGTCTCCAAGGGTGATGTTTCGCGGCACATTAACGGAACTTAATGCCTGGGTATTTGACGCGACCGGCACAGCCCTTATGCTCAGGCTCCGATTCGCATGACCAAATGACAACACAAGAGGACGGCATGAGCATCGTCAAAGTCCTGGGCGCCGTCGTGGTGGCCATTCTCCTGGTGGCCGCCGTGGCCATCGGCGGTGATCTGGTCTATCAGGCCGGAGCGCCCGAGCAGACGGCCCAGTCCACCGCCCCCGCTCCCAAGACGGTGGCCGCCGATACCGGCGCCAAGGAAGAGGCCGCGGCCCCCGCCGCGACCGAGCAGGCCGCCGCCGAAGACACCCCGCCCAAGGTCCGGATCGCCGGACTGATCGGCGATCCGGACGCCGGTAAGAAGGTCAGCCGCCAGTGCGCCGCGTGCCACACCTTCGACGAAGGCGGGCCGAACCGCGTCGGGCCGAACCTGTGGAACGTGGTGGGGCGCGATGTCGCTTCTCACGAAGGCTTCAACTACTCCGATGCCGTGAAGGGTATCGGCGGTCAGTGGGACCTGGAAAACCTGGACGCTTGGCTGCACGACCCGAAGGGCTTCGCGGCGGGCAACAAGATGACCTTCAACGGCGTGAAGGGCGACGACGACCGGGCCAACCTGATCGCCTACCTTCAGACCCTTCAGCCCGAGGATGAAATCGGCAAGCTGGGTCCGCGAGACGAGGCCGCTCCGGTGGAAGAGGGCGGCGATGCCGCCGCGCCCGCCGAGGATGGCGCGGCGACCGAACAGGCGCCGACCGATGCCGCTCCGGCGGAGGCCGCTCCGACCGAAGCCGCGGGCGAAAGCACCTCCGGCTGATGTCGATGTCCGCGTCCGCGCAGGGGAGGCCCCGACGGCGTGGAACCGATGAAATGACCCGGCGGGGCTTGGCTCCGCCGGGTTTTTCATGCCTTGGCGTCCCCGGCAGGACGGCGGGAGCCGACGGAAAGGCTCGTGCCTCTTTTCACTTAAATAAACCGTGATATATATGTTGAATAAAATAAAAGAACTGTATTTTCGAGGTGAATCGCCCTTGCAAAACTGAGTTGTTCGGTTATGTATAGGGGCCCGGCGTCGCCGCGCCGCATTCCTTTCCCCGCCGCCGACGAGACGAAGGCTTATGTCGAACATCCTTGAAGAAACGGTCACCGAGGTCCACCACTGGACGGACTCCCTGTTTACCCTGAAGCTGACCCGCGATTCCGGGTTCCGCTTCGAAAACGGCCAGTTCGCCATGATCGGCCTGCGGGTCAACGACAAGCCGCTGATGCGGGCCTATTCGATGGCCAGCGCCAACTACGAGGAACACCTGGAATTCCTCTCCATCAAGGTGCCCGACGGACCGCTGACCTCACGCCTTCAGCACGTCAAACCCGGCGATACGGTGTTGGTCAACCGCAAGACCACCGGAACGTTGATCGATACCAACCTGCTGCCCGGGAAGACGCTCTACATGCTGTCCACGGGCACCGGCCTGGCCCCGTTCCTGAGCATCATCAAGGACCCGGCGGTCTACGAGAAGTACGACAAGGTGGTGCTGACCCACACCTGCCGCCACGCCAGCGAGCTGGTCTACCGGGAGTTGATCGAGACCGAACTGCCGAACAACGAATTCTTCGGCGACATGGTCCACGGCAAGCTGCAATACTACCCTACCGTGACCCGGGAGCCGTTCCAGACCCGCGGCCGCATCACCCAGTTGATCGAAAGCGGCCAGCTGTTCACCGATCTGGGCGTCGCGCCGTTCGACAAGGAGACGGATCGAGTCATGATCTGTGGCAACCCGAACATGCTCAGCGACCTGACGACCTATCTGGAAGGCCTGGGTTGGGACGAAGGCTCCAGCGGCAGGCCGGGCCACTTCGTCATCGAGAAGGCCTTTGCCGAAAAGGACTGAGAGGCGCGCGGCCCGCGAAACGATGAAGCCCCCGGCCTTGGCGGTCGGGGGCTTTTCGCATGGATGGGCGATGGACGGCGCCGGTCGCCGGGGACGGGGCGCCGGGCGCGGATCAGTGGAGAACCAGCGCCTGCGTGTGGCGGGCGATCATCAGTTCCTCGTCGGTCGGGATGACCCAGGCGGAGGCCTTGCTGTCCGGGGTGGTCAGGCACGGCCCATGTCGATCATTGGCCGCCGGGTCCAGCTCGATTCCCAGCCATCCCGCCTGATCGCAGATGAGCCGCCGGACGTCCGGGGAATGCTCGCCGATCCCGGCGGTGAAGACCAGCGCGTCCAGCCCGCCGATCGCGGCGGCGAGGGAGCCGAGTTCCTTCAGCACGCGATAGACGAACAGGTCCACGGCCTCTTGGGCGTGCGGCGTGTCCTTTTCCAACAGGACGCGCATGTCGTTGGACAGGCCGCCGGAAACGCCGAGAAGGCCGCTTTCCTTATAGACCAGATGCTCGATCTCCTTCACCGACAGGCCCACATGCTGCATGAGGTGCAGCAGGACGCCGGGGTCGAGGGTTCCCGTGCGGGTACCCATCATCAGGCCGTCCACGGCGGTGAAGCCCATGGAGCTGTCCACCGACTTGCCGTCCTTCATGGCGCACATGCTGGCGCCGGACCCCAGGTGACAGACGACCACGCGTCCGTCGGCGATGTCGGGGGCCACCTCCTTGAGCTTGTGGGCGATGTATTCGTAGGACAGGCCATGGAAGCCGTAGCGGCGGACGCCGGAATCCAGGAAGCGGCGCGGCAGGCCGAACAGTTCCGCCTCATGCCGCTTGGTGGCGTGGAAGGCGGTGTCGAAGCAGGCGACCTGCGGCAGGTCGGGATGCGCTTCGGCCAGGGCGACGATGGGGGACAGGTTGTGCGGCTGGTGCAGCGGCGCCAGCGGAACCAGGCCGCGCAGCTTGTCGATGATCTTCGGCGTCACCCGCACGGGCGCCGAAAACTCCGCGCCGCCATGGACCACGCGGTGCCCCGCCGCCTTCAGGGTGGCGTCGCCCAAGTGATGCTCTATCCAGTCGATCAGGCGGCCCAGGACCCCCGACTGGTCGCCGACGCCGATGGCCGGCCAGGTTTCATCGGCGATGACGGCGTTGGTGTGGTCCTTGGCTTCGAAATGCGGCGTGATGCCGACACCGATCCCCTCCAGCTGGCCCTTGGTGATGAAGCGCAGGTGTCGGCGGTCGTCGGGTCCCGTTTCACCCCCGGCCACATAGACCGAGAACTTGATGGAGGACGAACCGGCGTTGATGACCAGGATGCCGTCGCTCATGGGGCACAGTCTCCTTGCTGGGGGCTGATCTCGGGAATGGGGGTCAGGCGGCGCCGCCCGTGACCAGCTTCTTCTTCCCGGTGCGGCGGGCGTTGGCGTACATCGCCGCCACGGCGCAGGAGGCCAAGCGCGCCTTGGCGCTGTCGGCGCGCGACGTCAGGATGATCGGCACCCGCGCGCCGAGCACGATGCCCGCCGCGTCGGCCTCGGCCAGATAGGCCAGCTGCTTGGCCAGCATATTGCCCGCTTCCAGGTCGGGGACCAGCAGGATGTCGGCCTTTCCGGCGACCGGACTGGCGATCTTCTTGATGCGGGCGGCCTCTTCGGAAATGGCGTTGTCGAAGGCCAGGGGACCGTCCAGGAGCGCGCCCTTGATCTGGCCGCGGTCGGCCATCTTGCACAGGGCGGCGGCCTCGATGGTGGACTGGATCTTCGGATAGACCGTCTCGACCGCCGACAGGATGGCGACCAACGGTTCGGCGACGCCCATGACGTGGACCAAGTCGATGCAGTTCTGGACGATGTCGACCTTGTCTTCCAGCGTCGGGTAGATGTTGATGGCCGCGTCGGTGATGTAGAGCGGCTTGGGGTAGGTCGGCACGTCCATGATGAAGATGTGGCTCAGGCGGCGGCCCGTGCGCAGACCGACGTCGCGGCGGGCCACCTCGTGCATCAGTTCGTCGGTATGCAGCGAGCCCTTCATCAGGGCCTCGGCCTCGCCCGTGCGGCACAGCGATACCGACAGCTCGGCGGCGGCGTGGCTGTGCTCGGCCTCGATGACGCGGTAGCCCGCCAGGCTGACGCCGAACTCTTCCGCCGTCGCCCGGATCTTGTCCTCGGGGCCGATCAGGATGGGCTCGATGATGCCCTGTTCGGCGGCCTCGATGGCGCCGGTCAGGGACACCTGATCGCAGGGGTGGCAGACCGCCACCTTGACCGGCGGGGTCTCATGCACCTTGTCGATCAGGTTCTCGAACACATGGTGGCGATGACGGACGCGGACTTCCGGCATTTCGGCGGCGGGCATGGAGACCTTCTCCGCCGGGGCCGTGACCTTGGCGCAGCCCTCGATGACCTGTTCGCCCTTCTGGTTGATCGCCGTGCAGTCGAAGATGACCTCCCGCGTGGCGGGGTCCTTCTCCGTCACCGTGATGGTCAGCGTCAGGGTGTCGCCCAGTTCCACGGCGCGGTGAAAGGTGAAGCTCTGGTGGCGGTAGATGGTCCCCGGGCCGGGCAGTTCGTTGCCCAGCAGGGCCGAGAACAGCGAGCCGCCCCACATGCCGTGCCCGGAAATCTTCTGGCTGCTGAGCAGCTTGGACGCCCAGGTGTCGTCCAGGTGCGTCGGGTTGTAGTCCGAGGAAATGACCGCGAACATCTCGGTATCCTCCCGGGTCAGGGTGCGCGTCAGGGTCGCGCTGTCGCCCAGGGAGATTTCATCGAACGTCTTGTTCTCGATGGTGGTCATTGCTCGGTTCCTCGGCAAGCGGGAAAGGCAGGAGACGATAGGGTCACACTTTTGCAGGCGCGAAAGGGTCTTGGCAAAGAAATTTCGGTGACACCCGGCCCGCGAAGGCGCCCCAAAAGCCAATATCCCCCGAGGCTTATGCCGCGCCTAGCCTTTCCTGTCCGATGAACAATGTTTTTACAAATCTCTGGCGCCGCCAGAGGACGGCAAGTATTCTCCCCGGCTTCCCGCCCCGGTCCTTGGGGCGCAACGGAATACACGTAGTCGGAGTGGTGTCATGCGCCGGTATATCGCGGCCCTCGTTTTCGTCCTGCCCATCGCCGTGCCGACGGGGGCCGCGCTCGCCCAGGGGGGCGGAGCGGGTGGGCCGCCGCCCATGCCGGTCGAGGCGGCCACGGTCCAGCCGACGCCCCTGACCCGGACCGTGCAGGCCGTCGGTAGCCTGCGCTCCGGGGAGTCCGTGATGATTCGTCCGGAGGTCGCCGGACGCGTGGCCGAGATCGCCTTCGACGAGGGCGCGCCGGTCGAGGAGGGCCAAGTGCTGGTTCGCCTGGACGCCGCCGCCGAACGGGCGCGCGTGGCCTCGGCGGAGGCGCAGTTGGCGCTGACCCGCGCCAACTATGCCCGTGCCCAAGAACTGGCGCGCAAGAACAACGTCAGTCAGGCGGCGCTGGAAGAGGCGGCCTCGCACATGCGGGTCGATCAGGCGGCGGTGGCCGTCGCCCGCACGGCGCTCGACAAGACGGAAATCAAGGCTCCCTTCGCCGGTGTGGTCGGCCTGCGGCAGGTGTCCGTTGGCGCCTATGTGGCGCCCGGCCAGGATCTGGTGAACCTGGAAAGCATGCACCCGCTGAAGGTGGATTTCCGGGTGCCGGAGGTGTTCGCCACCCAGCTTCGGCCCGGCCAGACGGTCGAGATCATCGTCGACGCCCTGCCGGGCAAGACCGTCGACGGCGAGGTGTCGGCCATCGATCCGAGGGTCGACGTCAACGGTCGCTCGGTGATGCTGCGCGCCCTGGTGCCCAACGAGGACCGCGGCCTCAAGCCCGGCATGTTCGCCCGCGTCACCCTGGTCCTGGAAGAAAAACCCGACGCCCTGATGGTGCCGGAACAGGCTCTGGTGCCCAAGGGCAAGACCCAGCTGGTGGTCCGTGTCGAGGACGGCAAGGCGGCCTATACGCCGGTTCGGACCGGCCAGCGCCAGGACGGTCTGGTGGAGATCGTCGACGGCCTCGGCGCCGGAGACCAGATCGTCACCGCGGGGCAGATCAAGTTGCAGCCGGGCCAGCCGGTCATGGTCCTGCCGCCGCCGGGCGCCCAGCCCTCCGACAAGACCGCCGACAAGCCCGCCGACGGGCAAAAGGACGGCGGCGCCGCGGCGAAGGAATAGGTCATGGTTCTCTCCGACGTTTCCATCAAGCGGCCCGTCCTGGCGACGGTGATGAGTCTGTTGATCGTGCTGGTGGGCGTGATCTCCTACCAGCGCCTGACCGTCCGCGAATATCCCAACATCGACGAGCCGGTGGTCACGGTGGAGACCGCCTATCCCGGCGCGACGGCGGAGATCATCGAAAGTCAGGTCACGCAGCCGCTGGAGGAGAGCCTGGCGGGGATCGAGGGCATTGACCTCATCACCTCCACCTCGCGTCCCGAGCAGAGCCAGATCACGGTGCGCTTCCGCCTCAGCCGCGACGCCGATTCCGCGGCCAACGACGTGCGCGACCGCGTGTCCCGCGTGCGCGGCAACCTGCCCGACGAGATCTCCGAGCCGGTCATCCAGAAGACCGAGGCCGACGCCCAGCCGATCATCTATCTGGCCTTTTCCAGCGACCGCCACGCGCCGCTGGAGATCACCGACTACGCCGACCGCTACGTGAAGGACCGCCTGCAGA
>CAZFRK010000057.1:0-13044 GCA_964521375.1 uncultured Rhodobacterales bacterium | reverse complement strand
GGACCGCGCTGTTCGACGACAAGTGGAAGGGCCGCTCCGGCCTGAACATCGACCCGCTGATCGCCATCGGTCAGGCCATCCTGGCCATGAACTCGCTCGGCATGCTGGAAGCCAAGAACCCCGGCAACCCGACCGCCGACGAAATCGACGAAGCCGCCAAGTTCCTGATCTCCAAGAAGAAGGCCGGTCAGTTCCGTGCCCTGTGGGGCGACTTCGGCGAGTTGGTGAACCTGATGGCTTCCGGCGAAATGGTCGTCTGCGACGCCTGGCAGCCCGCCGTCATGGCCGTCAAGGCCCAGGGCAAGCCCGCCAAGTACGCCTCCCCGAAGGAAGGAACGCGCGGTTGGGCCATCGGCCCGTCCATGCTGAAGGGCACGCCGAACCGCGAAGCCGTCATCGCCTACGCCAACTTCTGGCTGTCCGGCCCGCCCGCCATCGCCGTGACGGAACAGGGCTACTACTCGCCCTCGACCAACATCAAGGACGCCATGGCTCCGGAAAAGTACGCCTTCTGGTACGAGGGCCAGCCTTGGGTCGGCGCGCCGGAACGCGGCATCAAGGAAGGCGATCTGCGCGACGGCGGCTCGCTGGCCGAACGCTCCAGCAACGTCGCCTACTGGCACCAGTGGCCGGACGAATACGACCACCTGATCATGCGCTGGGACGAATTCCTCAACGCCTGATCCCGTGACCATCGCCTGACCGGTGCCCTAGGCGCCGGTCAGGCCCCCTCGCAGCGGACTCCACCGATGTATGACCTGGAACTTATCGGGGTCGGCAAGACCTACCCCGACGGCACCGTCGCCGTGCAGGACTTCGACCTGCGCGTCGGCAACGGCGAATTCGTGGCCTTCCTCGGCCCCTCGGGCTGCGGCAAATCGACCACCCTGCGCATGATCGCCGGGTTCGAGCCGATCACCCACGGCGACATTCTGATCAAGGGCCGGAACGTCTCCAACACGCCGCCGGAAAAGCGGCCGACGTCGATGATTTTCCAGAACTACGCCCTGTTCCCGCATATGACGGTGCGCCAGAACATCGCCTTCGGCCTGGAGATGAAACGTCTGACCAAGGCCCAGCGCGACGCCAAGGTGGACCGCATCCTCGACATGTTCGGCCTGACCGACTTCGCCGACCGCAAGGCCGACAAGCTGTCGGGCGGCCAGCGCCAGCGCATCGCCCTGGCCCGTGGGCTGGTGGTCGAGCCGGAAATCCTGCTGCTCGACGAACCGCTCGGCGCCCTGGATGCCGGTTTGCGCCGCATCATTCAGAATGAACTGAAGCTTCTTCAGCGTGAGCTGGGCATCACCTTCGTCTTCGTCACCCACGCCCAGTCCGAAGCCCTCGGCCTGTCCGACCGCGTGGTGGTGATGAGCGACGGCGTGGTCGAGCAGATCAGCACCCCGGCGGACCTCTACCGCCGCCCGCGGTCGGCCTTCGTCGCCGACTTCATCGGCTCCAACGGCATGTTCCGGGGCAAGAACCCGCGCCGCCAGGGCGACTTCGCCGTGATCGACACGCCGCACGGCGAAATCCGCGGCCATTGCCTCGCCGACCTGCCCGCCGACGCCGACGTCATGGCCGTGGTTCCGGCGGAGGCCATGCGCCTGTCACCGGCCGGGGCGGGCATCACTGATGACGGGCGCATCCGAATGCGCGGCACGCTGTCGTCCAAGCATCTGGTCGGCGCCGTCGGCCACCTGGAAGTCACCCTTCCCGACGGGCAGCGGGTGGGCGTGGAGGCACGCTCCGACGCCCCCGCCACGTCGCTCGCCCTGAACGACGAGGTCCTCCTGAGCTTCAAGCCCGAGGACGTCACCATGGTCCAGGCCGCCGGTTAGGCCGCCTGGAATTTGACCGGGCCGTCCGGCGGCCCCGAACACGAAAGGAATTGGTATGGCTAAGGAGATTTTGGTCGGTTTCGGTATCGACGTGGACGCCGTGGCCGGTTGGCTCGGGTCCTACGGCGGCGAAGACAGCCCGGACGATATCTCGCGCGGTCTGTTCGCCGGTGAAGTCGGCTCCATGCGCCTTCTCAACATGTTCGAGCGCCTGGACCTGAAGACCACTTGGTTCATTCCGGGGCACTCCGCCGAGACCTTCCCCGAGCAGATGAAGGCCGTCGCCGCCGCCGGTCACGAAATCGGCGTCCATGGCTACAGCCACGAAAACCCCATCGCCATGACGCCGGAGCAGGAAGAGGCGGTGCTCGACAAGTGCATCGACCTGATCACCGACCTGTCGGGCAAGCGCCCCACCGGCTACGTCGCCCCGTGGTGGGAATTCTCCAACGTCACCAACGAACTGCTGCTCAAGAAGGGCATCAAGTACGACCACTCGCTGATGCACCACGACTTCAGCCCCTACTACGTCCGGGTTGGCGACAGCTGGACCAAGATCGACTACGAGGGCAAGCCCGAGGACTGGATGAAGCCCCTGGTGCGCGGCGCGGAAACCGACCTCATCGAGATTCCGGCCAACTGGTACCTCGACGACCTGCCGCCGATGATGTTCATCAAGAAGTCCCCGAACTCCCACGGCTTCGTGAACCCGCGCGACATCGAACAGATGTGGAAGGACCAGTTCGACTGGGTCTACCGCGAGATGGACTACGCGGTCTTCCCGATGACCATCCACCCCGACGTCTCGGGCCGTCCGCAGGTCCTGATGATGCTGGAACGCTTGGTCGGCCACATGAAGGCGCACGAAGGCGTGCGTTTCGTGACCATGGACGAAATGGCCGACGACTTCGCCAAGCGGTGCCCGCGCGGCTGACGCCGGAGTGGTGACGCGGTCGCGGTGCCCGTCCCGTCGCGGGCGGGCACCGTCTCCGTCCCTTCCGCGTCCGCCTCCCCTCACCCCATCCTCCCCGACAGCGGAGACGCGACCATGTGTTCCCTTTGCGGCATTCTCGGCACGGACGACCACTGGACCAGCGCCGTGGGCCGGGACGGCGTCTATACGCGCAACGACAGTCGCGTGGCCCGGCGCCGCGAGGCCGCCCGCCGCCTGCGTGTCGCCAACACGATCCTGGCCGCCCGCCGCATGACCATCGAGGACTTCCACGGCACCTCCTTCGTCCTGCGGACCGCCACCGGCCAGAGCCGCGTCTTCGAAGGCCTGGGCCACCTCTGGCCGGAAGCGGAGGCCCTGTCCGGCAAGCCGTTCGATCCCCTCGACCCGGTCCTGCTCGACCATCTGCGGAAGGCCGCGCGATGATGCCCCTCGCCGAAAAGACGCGCGGCTTGACGCCGGTCCATCTCCTGACCGGCTTCCTGGGATCCGGCAAGACCACCCTGTTGCAGCGCATGCTGACCGACCCGGCCCTGTCGGACGCCGCCGTCCTGATCAACGAATTCGGCGAGGTCGGCCTCGATCACGAACTGCTGGGCCGCATCGACGACGCGGTCGTGCTCATGCGCTCGGGATGCCTGTGCTGCACCGTGCGCGGCGAGATCGCCGACTCCCTGCTCGACCTTCATTCCCGCCGTGAGCGCGGAGAGATTCCCTGGTTCGATCAGGTGGTCATCGAAACCACCGGGCTAGCCGATCCCTTCCCCGTCCTGTCGACCATCCGGGCCCATCCGGTCCTGCGAAGCCATTTCGCCATCGGTCGGGTGGTGACGACGGTGGACGCGGTCAACGCCTTCGGGCAATTGGACCGCCGCGACGAGGCCGTGCGCCAGATCGGCGCCGCCGACGTCATCGTCCTGACCAAGACCGACCTGCCGGCGGCCTCGGACGTGCCCGCCCTGCGGGGTCGCCTGGCCCGCCTCAATCCGCTGGCGACCGTCGTCGACGGCGCGGAGGCGGCCATCGCCGCCCTGGTGGCGACGGTCTCCGGGCGCTGGCTTGGAGACGACCTCGACGCCGCGTCGCCCGACGCCGGGGACGACGGAGATCATCATCACCAGTATCATCACGACCACCACCGCCACGCCCATGGGTCCGGGCACGACCACATTCCTCAAGGCGATGACGCGCCCTTGGGTGTTACAACCTTCTCCATCGTGACCGAAGATCCCATGGACTGGACAGCCTTCGGCATCTGGATGACTATGCTGTTGAATCGGCACGGGGATCACATCTTTCGCGTCAAGGGCATCCTCAATCTGGCCGGGGAAGACAGGCCCGTGGCCGTCCATGGCGTCCAAAGGCTGGTCCATCCGCCGGTCCACCTCGACGCCTGGCCGACGGCGGACCGGTCGTCCCGTCTGGTTTTCATCCTGGAGGGGCTGAACCCCGACCGTATCGCCGAGTCCCTGGCCGTCTTCAACCGGCTGTCCAATCCCCGCGCGGCGGTCGGCGGCGACGCCTCCGCCCCGGCGCCCGAAACCCGCGTCGCCCGCCCCGCGTGAGCGACGCCCCAAAGAGTCCCGTCATGGCCGGCCCCGCCATCGTCACCAAGCCCGACCAAGAGCCGTTGCGGGTTCTCTGCACCGAGATCACGCCCTATTCGCAGTTGCAGGCGCGGGCCGAGAAGGACCTCGGCTTTCCCCTGCGCTTCGAACAACATGACTTCGTGACCGCCCAGCGCATCGCCGCCACCCAGCCTGATCGCTACGACATCTACGACCAGTGCTTCCACAACCTGGACATCGTCTGGTTCTGGCGCGCCATCCAGCCGATCCGCATCGACCGCGTCGCCGCCTGGGACGACCTGACCGACTTGACGAAGAAGGGCGGCCTGTCGTCGGGCAATCAGGTCGGCAAGGGCGACGCCCCCGTCACCCGCCTGTTCGTCCAGGACGACAATTCGCTTTCCTCCCATCCGTCCGGGCAGATTTCCATGCTGCCGACGGTCCACAACTTCGACTGCTTCGGCATCAACGAGACGGCCACGGGCGTCAACGTGGACCGCGACGTCACCTCCTGGAGCGAACTTCTGAACCCCCGGTGGCGGCATGCCGTCTCCATCGTCGACGAGCCGGCCATCGGCATCTTCGACCTCGCCCTGGCGGCCCAGGCCAGCGGCGACGTCTCCTTCGCCGACATCGGCAACATGTCGGTGGCCGAGATCGACACCCTGATCGACTTCTGCATGGACCGCTGCGCCGAGGGCCATTTCACCCGCTTCTGGCGGACCACGCGGGAAGCCAGCGAAATGTTCCACAGCGGCGAGGTCCTGATCGCCAGCATGTGGTCCCCGGCGGCGGTGTCGCTGAAGTCCCGGCAGGTCCGCGTCCGTCAGGCGGTGCCCGCCGAGGGCTACCGGGCCTGGCACGGCGGCCTGTGCCTGGCCCACCATCTGAGCGGCCACCGCCTGGACCAGGGCTATGCCTATCTCAACTGGTTCCTGTCCGGCTGGCCGGGCGCGGTGATGGCCCGGCAGGGCTACTACATGTCCGCCATCGCGCCGGTCCAGGCCCATCTCGACGGCGACGAATGGGACTATTGGTACGAAGGCAAGCCCGCCGCCCGCGCCCTGCCCGACCCGACCGGCGCGCTCGCCATCCGCGCCGGGGAACAGCGATCCGGCGGCTCCTATTGGCGCCGCGCGTCGCGTATCGCGGTCTGGAACACCACCATGGCCGAACACAACTATCTGGTCAGGCGATGGGCCCAGCTGACCGACGCCGCCGGACACAAGACCAGCCGTTCCAAGAAAGGTTCGCCATCATGACCGTGACCCTGATCGCCACCGGCGGCACCATCGCCTCGCACCGCGCCGAGGGCGCCCGCGCCGTCACCGCCGCCCTGACCGGCGAGCGGCTGCTGGCGTCGCTGCACGATCCCCTGGAGGGCATCGACGTGCGGGTCGAGGAATTCCGGGCCGTGGGCAGCTACGCCCTGGATCTGCCAACGGTCCACGCCCTGACGGAACGCGTCCGCGCCGCCCTGGCGGACCCCGCCTGCTCCGGCGTCGTCGTCACCCACGGCACCGACACCATGGAGGAAAGCTGTTACCTGACCGACCTTCTGGTGGACGGCGACAAGCCGGTGGTCTTCACCGGCGCCCAGCGCCACGCCGGGGACCCGGACACCGACGGCCCGCGCAATATCGCCGACTCCATCCGCGTCGCCGCCGCCCCGGAGGCGCGCGGCCTGGGCGCGGTGATCTGCTTCGAAGGAGAGATCCACGCCGCCCGCGACGTGACGAAGGTCCATGCCTCGCGGGTCGATACCTTCCGCTCGCCGGGCCTGGGAAAGCTGGGGGAGGTCGACCTGGGCGCCGTCCATCTCCAGCGCCGCCCCAGCCGTCGCCCGGCCCTGGCGGACCACGGCATCGAACCGGCGGTCGAACTGATCAAGCTGGCCCTGGGCTGCACCCCCAACTTCCTGGACTTCTGCGCCACCAACGGCACCCGCGGCGTGGTCCTGGAAGCCTTCGGGCGCGGCAACGCCCCCCAGGGGTTCGCCACCGCCGTGGAGCGCCTGGTGTCCGGCGGCGTGCCGGTGGTGGTCGCCTCGCGCTGCGCCGAGGGCCGCACCCACGCCGTCTACGGCGCCGACAGCGGCGGCGCGACCCTGGTCGACGCCGGGGCCGTCCTGGCCGGGGACCTGAGCGGCGTCAAGGCGCGCATCCTCCTGTCCCTCCTGCTTGCCGGAGGTACGGACGGCAAGGCCGTCGCCAACGCCTTCGCCACCGCCTGACCGGCCAAGAACGGCATGCCGCGAGGTCAGGCCGGGACCACGTAGGGCGCCAGATCATCGGGCTTGGGGACCACCGACAGGATCTTCAGTTGCGCGATGGTGCGGTCGAGCAACTTGGTCAGGTGGCTTTCCAGGAGCGTCGCGGCGCTGGGAACGGCGTCGACCAGCAGCAGGTCGGCGACCATGCGCAGTTCGACGATCGACGCCTTGTCCCCCGGCATGCCCAAGGAGAACAACGCCCGCTGCGAGGCCTGCAAGGTCTTGCGGTTGGCGCTGATGTAGGCGGCCAGATCCTCGTTCGGGGTGGACAGGACGACGATATCCAGGAAATCGTTGGTGATGGCGAACCATTCGTCCTTGTCGATGGACTGCCCGGACCGCTCGTAGCCGCCGATACGCGCCACCAGATCGCGCAAGGCCGCCTTGTCGATGCGCGGCGCCGCCGTCTTCAGGGCCGCCACCTCCAGGATGACGCGCAGTTCGAAGCGGTCGCGGATGGCCTGGGCGGTCAAGGGCTTGACCATCCAGCGCGAGGTGGCGCTCTTGGTGACGATGCCGCGCTCCTGCAACCGTCCGAGGACGTCGCGCGCCACCGTCCGACTGACGCCGTAGGTATCGGCGAGCATCTTCTCGACCACGCGGTACTGGCCGAAGATGAGGCAGCGCGACAGTTCCGCCTCCACGTCCTCGTCGATGCGCGCCCAGTTGGGGACGTTCTGGTCGCCCTCCGTCACCGGGGTGAGGTCCAGATCCAGATCGCGCACGTCGAGGCGCTTCAAGGGGACGCCCGCGCCGCCCTTGCCGACCACGTAGCCGCGCCCTTCGAAGCGACCGACCATGCCGTCCTGTTCCAAAAGCGCCAGCGCCTTCTTCACCGGCGCCCGCGACATGGCCATCAGGTCGGCCAGCGCGCTTTCCAGCAGCACGGTTCCGGGGGCCAGCTTGCCCGAGGCGATATTGAGGCGGATGGTCTCGGCGGCGGCGAGGAACAGGGGCTGGGAGGCCGACATGATGCTGGGATGGTTCCCTGGAGTGTGAACGGAGGACACGACGGCCCGGCCCACAGTTTGGCATCGCCCAAGGCGTCGGACCAGCACTATCGCCCCCCGGAAGAGAGGGTCACCCCTGGATGCTCACCGACAAACGCCCTCGGCGTCCGGCGCGCCGTCGGCGCCTCCTCGCGAGTTAGAGCCGGATGGACTCCAGGGCGTGGAAGAAGGTGTCGACGATGGGATTGCGTGTGTCGGCGCGCCGGAAAACGATTTCCTCGTAGCGGTCGTCCAGTTCCAGGACCGGCAGCCGCCGGATGCCGTCCTGACGGCTGGTGCCGTGGCTCCACATGAAGCCGATGCCCAGATTGCTGGCCACCGCCTCGCAGACGGCTTCCTTGGTTTCCAGGACCAGTTCGGCGGTAACCGTCATCCCCAGCCGCTGGAAGGCGCGGTCCACCACCCGCTGGGTCGACGACCCCTCGGACCGGAAGATCAGGCGGTGGGTGGCCAGTTCCGCCAGGGACACCCGCTTCCGCCCGCTCAGGACATGGTCGGGATGGATGATGGCGACCAAATCCTGCCGCAGGCAGGCCCGGCGCACGAACCGCCGATCGTCCGGGACCTCCGGCAGGATGCCGACATCGACCTGACGGTCCAGCACGGCGCGGATAATCTCCTGGTAGTTGCCCAATTGAACCTGGGCGTGAATGCGCGGCACCTTGCTCTGAAAGGCGCCGATCAGGGCCATGCCGGGCATGGCGTTGCCGAGGCCGATTCGCAGCGTGCCGCGCTCCAGGTTGCCGCCCCGCGTCAGAAGATCCTGGGCCGCCTCCTCCAGCTCCGCCATGCGGGCGGTGATCTCGGCCAGTTCCAGGCACAGGTCGGTGGGCACCAGATAGCGACCGCGCTTTTCGAACAGGGTGACGGAAAACGCCTCCTCCAGCTTCTGGACCGCCTGGCTGATCGCCGGTTGCGTCATGCCCAGGCGACGCCCGGCGGCGGAATAGCTGCCCTCGTCGACGACCGCGTTGAGGGCTTTCAGGCGAGCCGAGGTCAGGGACATGGCGCTGCATCCTCCTGCATGGCCGCGGTTATCTATCCCATAAGTATCACTTTGGGATGTCACACGATAGACCGTGACCACGCTTATGATCACCTCCGTCGCCACCGATCGATTGAGAGACGTCATGAGCGCCATCCGCCTGACCGGCATCACCAAGTCCTTCGACCACACCCACGTCCTGAAGGGCATCGACCTAGAGATCCCGGACGGAGAGTTCCTGACCCTGGTCGGCCCCTCCGGCTGCGGCAAGTCCACCCTGCTACGCATCATCGCGGGGCTGGAGGAGCAGACCTCCGGTTCGGTAGCGATCGACGGCACCCCCGTCGACCGCGTGCGGGCCTGCCACCGCGACCTGGCCATGGTGTTCCAGTCCTACGCCCTTTATCCGCACCTGACCGTGCGCCAGAACATGCTGACGCCGCTGCGCCTGCGCGACATGGGCTTCTGGGAGCGCCTGCCGCTGGCCGGAGCCCTCATCCCCGGCCATCGCGACAAGGCCCGCCGCCTCGACACCCTGGTGGCGGAAACGGCGGCCAGCCTGAAGATCGACCATCTTCTGGACCGCAAGCCCGGCCAGTTGTCGGGCGGCCAGCGCCAGCGCGTGGCGCTCGGTCGCGCCATGGTCCGCAAGCCGGTCGCCTACCTGATGGACGAGCCGCTGTCCAACCTGGACGCCGCCCTGCGCGTCCACATGCGGGCGGAACTGGCGGAACTACATCGCACGCTCGGTATCACCTTCATCTACGTCACCCACGATCAGGCCGAGGCCATGACCATGTCCGACCGGGTGGCGGTGATGATGGACGGCGAGATCATCCAGTTGGGCACCCCCGACGAGATCTACCGCAATCCGGTAGACCGACGTGTCGCCGAATTCGTCGGCAGCCCCCGCATCAATATGTTCGACGGCGCCGTCGACGGCGACGGACGCGTCATCGTCCACGACCTGCCCATGACGGCCCGTGTCGGCATCGGCGCCGACGCCCCCAAGACCGTCAGCGTCGGTATCCGCCCCGAGCACTTCGTCCTCGATACGCGGGCGCCGAACGGCACCGTTCCGGACGGCTGGCCCTTCGTCGTCACCCATAAGGAAAACCTGGGGTCCGACTTCTTCCTGCACGGTCACGTCAACGGCGGCCGGGACCGCGTCATCGCCCGCTGCACGCCCGACGAAGTGACCGGCATCTCCATCGGCGCGGAAATCCGCGTCAAGGCGGCCAACGGCGCCCCGATCTTCTTCGACCGGGACAACCGCCGCCTCGACGTGACGGAGGCCTGACCCGTGGCAAGCCACCGCAGTCCCGCCAGCTACGCCTTCGTGGCCCCGGCCCTGATCCTGATGGTCGTTATCCTGATCGCCCCGGTATTCATCGCCGCCGTCCTGTCCTTCACCGACTACTCGCTGGGCAGCCCGGAGTTTTCCTGGGTCGGCCTGGAGAATTACGAACAGCTCGTCACCCGCTCGACCTACAAGAAAATGCTGTGGTCGAGCATCACCTACGTGATCGTCGTCGTGCCCGCCTCCGTCTTCCTGGGGCTGGGCGCGGCGCTGCTGATCAACTCGGTGCGCCGCTTCGGGGCCTTCTACAAGACCGTCTATTTCCTGCCCGTCATGGCCGCCCTGCTGGCCATGGCCATCGCCTGGGAGTTCACCCTCCATCCCACCATCGGCCTGGTCAACAAGGTCCTGGCCATGGGCTGCGGGACCTGGGTGGAAGCCCTGGTCTCCGGCGCCTGGCTGCCGTGGGCCGACCCGGCGGCCAGTTGGTACGGCACCAGTTGCCGGGAAGGGTTCCCGCTGTGGCTCGGCGACCACGACCACACCATGGCGACCATCTGCTTCATCGGCATCTGGCAGGCCTTCGGCTTCAACATGGTGCTCTATCTGGCGGGCCTGACCGGCGTGCCGAACCAGCTCTACCAAGCCGCCGCCATGGACGGCGCGGACAAGCCGTGGGACCGCTTCTGGCTGGTCACCTGGCCGATGCTGGGACCGACCTCGGTCTTCGTCGTCACCATCACCACCATCCGCTCCTTCCAGGTCTTCGACACCGTGGAGGCCCTGACCCAGGGCGGCCCGGTCAAGAGCACCTACGTGATGATGTACGCCATCTACGAAAAAGCCATCAAACAGAACCTGATGGGCATGGGGTCGGTGATCACCATCGTCTTCCTGGCCTTCGTCCTCGTCCTGACGCTGGTCCAGCGTCACCTGATCGACCGAAGGGTGCACTACTCATGACCGGCCACGCTTCCCCTTTCAGCGAATCCCTCAAACACGCGGTCCTGATCGTCGGCGCGCTGATCGTCCTGCTGCCCTTCTACGTGATGGCCAGCTATTCGCTGAAGTCGCCGCAGGAGATCGAGACCAACACCGGCGGCTTCTTCGGGTCGCAGGCGCCCATGGTCAACGAATACTGCGTCAAGCTGGACAATCCGCGCGACGCCTGCCTGGAGACGCCCGCCGTCTTCAACTACACTCAGGCCTTCAAGAAGGCGCCGCTGCTGCGCTACCTGATGAACGGCGTCATCGTCACCGCGTCGATCTTCGTCATCCAAGTGCTGATCGCCCTGCCCTGCGCCTACGCGCTGGCGAAGCTGCGCTTCTGGGGCCGCGAGACGGTCTTCGCCCTGGTGCTCTTCTGCCTGCTGATCCCGGTCCACGCCATCGCCCTGCCCATCTACATCATGCTGGCCAAGGTGGGGCTGACCAACAGCTACGCGGCGCTGATCGTCCCCTGGACCATATCGGTCTTCGGCATCTTCCTGATGCGGCAGTTCTTCAAGACCGTGCCCGACGACCTGATCGACGCCGCCCGCATGGACGGCATGACCGAGTTCGCCATCATCTGGCGCGTCATGCTGCCCGCCGCCATCCCGGCGCTGCTGGCCTTCGCGATCTTTTCGGTGGTCGCCCACTGGAACGACTATTTCTGGCCGCGCGTGGTGCTGACCGGCGAACGCGACCTCTTCACCCCGCCGCTGGGCCTGCGGGAGTTCCGGGGCGGCACCGACGGGTCGGACTGGGGGCCGATGATGGCCACCGCGACCGTCATCGTCACGCCGCTGATCGTCGCCTTCCTGATGGCGCAACGCCGCTTCGTCGAAGGGATCACGCTGACCGGCATGAAATAAGGCCGACCCGACGGCCCGCCCCGGTCGCCGACCACCTCCGACCCTTGTCCCTTGAGTTCCGCGAACAGGCGGCTCCTCGGCGGAGCCGCCGCCCACGGACCGGCGGACCCCCGCCGGTCACCCGAAGGACCGTGTCAGTTGGCGCTTTCCCGGTCCCCAGTCAGAGAGACCCAGAGGAGTATTCCATGAAGCGCATCCTTGCAACCCTGGCGGGGGCCGCCCTGGCCTCCACCGCCTTCGTCGCCCCGTCCCAGGCCGTCGAGATCGAGGTCGGCTACGCCTACAGCCACAGCTTCGACGTCACCTTCGAAAAGATCATGAAGGATTTCAAGGCCGCCCATCCCGACATCGACGTCAAGTTCCGCGGCACCTATGAAAGCTACGAGGACGGCACCAACGTCATCCTGCGCGAAGCGGTCGCCGACACCCTGCCCGACGTCACCCTGCAAGGCCTGAACCGCCAGCGCATCCTGGTGGAAAAGGGCATCGCCCACAGCCTGGAACCCTATATCGCCAAGGAAGCCGACTTCGAGACCAACGGCTACCACCAGGCGATGCTGGAACTCTCCACCTTCGACGGAAAGGTCTACGGCCTGCCCTTCGCGGTGTCCCTGCCGGTGTCCTACTACAACATGGACCTGATGGAAAAGTCGGGCATCACCGAGATGCCCAAGACCTGGGACGAGGTCGTCGAGGCCTGCCAGACCATGAAGGCCAACGGCGTCCAGAACCCGCTGTTCTGGGGCTGGAACATCACCGGCAACTGGTTCCTGCAATCCGCCATGTGGAGCCAGGGCGAGCCGACCATCAAGAACGGCAAGGCCAACCTGGACACTCCCGCCGGTCTGGAATCCCTGGAGACCATCAAGAAGCTGGTGCGCGGCTGCGACATGAAGAACCTTTCGTGGAAGGACGCCCTGGCCGCCTTCTCCGCGGGTGAAATCGGCATGATGTACTGGTCCACCTCGGCGCTCGGCGCCGTCGAGCGGTCGATGGGCGACTTCACCCTGAAGACCCACGAGTTCCCGGGCTTCGGCGAGGCGCCGAAGGGCCTTCCGGCGGGCGGCAACGCGGCCCTGCTGGTCTCCACCTCCAAGGACCCCGAGCGCCTCGAGGCCGCCTGGACCTTCCTGAAGTTCATCACCTCGGGCACCGGCGCCGCCGCCGTCGCCGAGACCACCGGCTACATGCCGCCGAACAAGGCCGCCAACGAGGTCATCCTGGCCGACTTCTACAAGAACAACCCCAACAAGGAGACCG
>CAZFRK010000056.1:0-13082 GCA_964521375.1 uncultured Rhodobacterales bacterium | reverse complement strand
TCGGGGGCGTCGACCAGCACCGGATGGGCGCCGTTCATGACCGCCGCGCCGATATAGACCTGATAGAAGGGGTTCGGGATCAGGCTGGCCGGGCGGCTGCCGTCGCGGATGGTGTCGGGGAAGATCACCTGCCCGGCCATGTAGAGGGCCTCGCGCGTGCCCGACACCGGCAAAAGGTCGTGGTCGGCGTCGATCATGCCCGGCGGCAGGTCGTAGCGGCGGGTCAGCCATCCGGCCACCGAGGCGCGCCAGGCCGCCGTGCCGTCCGGCGGCGGATACTTGCCCCATCCGGCGGCGTCGGCGGTCAGGGCCTCGCCGACCAGATCGGGCACGGCGTGCTGCGGCTCGCCGATGGACATGATCAGCGGCTCTTGCCCGGCGGGCGGCTCCAGGCCGTCGAGCAGGGCGCGCAGGCGCTGGAAGGGATAGTCGGTCAGATGGTCGACGCGCGGATTGTACATGGCGGCGGGGGCGCTTTCGGGAAGGCGTACAAAACAGGTACGCAGGGTACACGGCCCGGCCCCCGCGCGTAAAGCGGCACGGACCGGGCGGTAGAGGGATCGACTGGCGGGCGGGAGCCTATTCCGCCGCCTTGGGAACCATGTGCAGGTCCATCTGCGGGAAGGGGATGCTCAGGCCCGCCGCCTCGATGCGCTCCTTGGCCTGCTTGGTCAGGTCGAACTTCACCGCCCAGTAGTCGGCGGCGTTCATCCAGATGCGCAAGGTGATGTCCACCGACGAGGCCGACAGGCTGGTCACCATGACCTGCGGCGCCGGATCGCCGTGCACGCGGGCGTCGGCCTCGGCCATGGCCTTCAGCGCCTCCATGCCCGCGTTGATGTCGTCGGAGTAGGCGACGCCGATGACGATATCCAGGCGCCGTGTCGGATTGGCCGAATAGTTGCGGATGGCCTTGTTCCACAGTTCGGCGTTGGGAGCGATGATCTTCACGTTGTCGGGGGTGGCCAGTTCGGTGACGAACAAGGACAGCGTCTTGACCGTTCCGGCCAGACCGCCCGCCTCGATGTAGTCGCCGAC
The DNA here is from genome assembly GCA_964521375.1 of uncultured Rhodobacterales bacterium. Classification (GTDB taxonomy): domain Bacteria; phylum Pseudomonadota; class Alphaproteobacteria; order Rhodospirillales; family Rhodospirillaceae; genus CAZFRK01. The sequence continues at coordinate 12,044 of CAZFRK010000056.1, read as the reverse complement.
CTTGAAGGGGCGGAAGGCCAGCAGCATGACCCCCGCGGCGACATTCTGAAGCGTGCCTTGCAGGGCGAGGCCGATGGCCAGACCGGCGGCACCGATGACGGCGACCAGGGAGGCGGTCTGGACGCCGAATTTCTCCAGCACCATGACCCCGACCAGGACCAGGATGCCGTATTTGACGGCGGCGGTGATGAAGTGGCGCAGCGTTTCGTCGCAGGACTTCACCCGCTGCAGGGCGTGATCGACGCCCTTTCGGACGAGGTTGGAGGCGATCCAACCGACCACCAGGATGACGACGGCGCCGATGACCGACAGGCCATAGGCCATGATCAGGGCGAAGACGGCGTCATAGGCGCCGACGATCTCGGCTTGAATGGTCTCGATGTCCATGGCGGCTCCTTTCGCGTTCGGGTCCGGTGGCGGGAGGAATCAGGCTTTGGCGTCGCGCAGCACGTGACTGTGCGCCGCATCATACAGCTTGCTGTCGGTGAAGTCCGCATCTCCGAGCACCCGACCGACCATGATCAGGGCCGTGCGGGTCAGGCCGGACGCCTTCACCTGTTCGCGGATGTCGGCCAGGGTGCCGCGCAGGATGGTCTGATCCGGCCAGGTGGCGCGATAGACCACGGCCACCGGGCAGTCGGCGCCGTAATGCGGGGTCAGATCCTTGACCACCTTGGCGAGGTTGTTCACCGACAAATGGATGCAAAGCGTCGCCCCCGTGGCCCCGAAGGCGTCCAGCGTTTCGGCGTTGGGCATGGCCGAGGCCCGCACGGCGGTGCGCGTCAGGATGATGGACTGCGCCACGTCGGGCAGGGTCAGTTCCTTGCCCAGGGCGGCGGCGGCGGCGGCGAAGGCGGGCACGCCGGGCACGATATCGTAGGGAATGCCCAGGCCATCGAGGCGGCGCATCTGTTCGGCGATGGCGCCGTAGATCGACGGATCGCCGGAATGGACCCGCGCTACGTCCTGTCCGGCGGCATGGGCTTCTTCGATCAGGGCGATGATCTCGTCCAGGTGCAGGGGCGCGGTATCGACCACCTTTGCCCCTTCCGGCGCCGCGTCCACGACCTCGCGCGGGACCAGACTTCCGGCGTAGAGGCAGACCGGGCAGGCTTCGATCAGGCGCAGGCCGCGCACGGTGATGAGATCCGGGGCGCCCGGTCCGGCGCCGATGAAATGAACGGTCATGGTCGCTTCCTTGTGGTCGTCTGAATATCGGGCGGCGGCGAAAGGGGCCGTCAGTCCGCCATCTGGCGCTTCTTGGCGTAGCCGCGCGGCGTATAGACCCGCGTCCGCCCGTCATGGGTCAGGGTTCGGCTGTCGGAATTGCCGACCATGACGAGCGTCAGCATGTCGGCCATATCGACGGTCAGGTCGGCCAGGGCGACCACCTCCACCGCTTCTTCCGGGCGGCCCAGGTTACGGGCGATGATGACGGGCGTATCGGCGGGGCGATGCCTCAGCAGGATGTCGCGGGCCTGGGCCAGGGCTTCGCGCCGCCGCTTGGAGACCGGGTTGTAGAAGCTGACGACGAAGTCGCCTTCCGCCGCCGCCTCGACGCGCTTCAGGATGACCTCGCGCGGGGTCAGCAGGTCGGACAGGGAGATGGTGCAGAAGTCGTGCCCGATGGGCGCCCCGGCCCGCGCGGCGGCGGCCTGAAGGGCGGAGACGCCCGGCTCGACCACCACTTCGACCGTCTTCCAGGCGGCGTCGGCCACTTGATCGAGCAGTTCGAAGACCAGCGTCGCCAGGGCGTAGATGCCCGCGTCGCCGGAACAGACGAGGCAGACCTCCTTGCCTTGAGCGGCCAGGTCCAGGGCGTGACGGGCGCGTTCGGTTTCCGCCCCCAGGTCGGTCTGGTGGCGGGCTTTCCCGGCGGCGAGACCGCCGAGCAGATCGAGATAGAGCCCATAGCCGACCAAATCGGTGGCCCGCGCCACGGCGGCGGAGACGGCGGGCGTGCGCCATCCATGCGCGCCGGGACCGATGCCGACGACGGTCAGGCGCCCGCGCGCCCGACCCACCGCCAGCGGGTCGATGTCCGTCCGGCGGCGGGCGACGGCGCAGGTGGCGTTGGCGGTCTTGCGTTTGGGCACGACCAGCGTTCCCTCCGCCCCGACGGCGGCGAGCGCCGCGCCTTCACTAACGCCATGACAGCCGACTTCGGCGAAGACGACGTCCGACGGCGTCGCTAGACGCGGCGTTTCGGCCTCCAACTCGGCGGCGGACAGGAAGCGGGCCGGAACGCCCAGGGTGTCCGCCAGACGCAGGACCGCCGCTTCGTCGGCCTTCAGGTCGATGGAGACCACGCAAGCCACCGACCGCGGCGACAGTCCGGCCGTGCTCAGGGTGCCGAGGGCCAGGGCCTCCAGCTCTTCGGGCGGGCAATCGCGGGCGCAGCCGACGCCGAGCGCCAAGGTAGGCGGATGATAGAGAAGGTCGTCGCCGTCCGCCGTCAGGGCGCGGTCGGTGACGCGCAGGACCGGCGTCGCCTCTTCCGCGATGGGCAAGGCCGACCCGGTCAGCCAGGCGGCGTCCCCGGCCTCGACGCTCAGGCCCACCGATCGCCCGTCCAGCACGTCGGCCATGACCTTGGCGGCGGCGCGCGGATTGGCCAGCGTCCAGCCCGGCGGCGGTTGGTCGAGCGCCACGCCCAGGCCGATGTCGCCCGCCGTCGTAATGGCCGGAACCGCCCCCAGGGTGTGGGCCAACCGCGCCGCCAGGGCGTTGGCGCCCCGATGGCCGCCGAGCAACGGGACGATGACCGACCCGTCCACGGAAACGGCCAGAACCGGCGGTTCGGAAAACTTGTCCGCCAGAAGTGGGGCAAGGGCGCGGATCAGGATGCCGCCGGCGCAGACGCCAATGATGGTCCGGCCCTGGCCGAAGAGATCGCGCAGGTGGGCCGTCGTCTCGGCGAAAGGAACGTCGGCCTCCGCCACCCGCCCCTCGCGCCCGTGGATCAGGGCGCCGGGCAAAGCCTCGCGCAGGCGCTTGGCCGTCGGCAGGGCGGCGGCGGTGGGGCAGAGGATGGCGATGTCGGAAGCGGTCGCGGAGGAAGGCATGGCGGTCTCGTCTCAGGCGGGCCGACGGGCCAGCAGCATGGAAAAATAGGGCACGCCCTGGGCCTGGGCCTCGGCCAGGGAGAGGATGCGTTGATCGGCATGGCTGGCGCGGACCACGCAGACCGCGCCGTCGGCCAATCCGCAGGCGGTCAGGACGCGGACGGTCTTGTCCAGATGGCGCCCGACCTTGAACAGGGCGCAGGCCGGGACGCTGCCCAGAAGCGCGCGCAGACGGTCTTCCGGCAGGGTGGCGGGCAGGCAGAGCAAAGGCTCGTCGCCCAGGGCCAGCGGTCGCGCGGCGGCGGCGGCGCAGGCGGCGGGGGCGGAGACGCCGGGTACGACGGCGACGGTCAGGTCCTCGGGCAGACGTTCCAGAACATAGGCAAACGAGCCGTAGGTCATCGGGTCGCCTTCGCAAAGGACGCCGACATCCCGTCCGGCGCGGACATGGGCGACGATGGCGTCCGTCCCTTGGTCATAGGCGGTCAGCGCCATGGTGCGATCGACGGCGAAATCCATGACCATGGGCAGGTGCGCGGCGGTGGCCGATAGATGCGGTGCGGCGATGGTCAGGGCCAGGGAGACGCCCTTGGGATTCTGCGGATAGGCGATGACGGGCAGACGACCGAGCAGGCGCGCCGCCTTCAGCGTCAGCAGATCGGGATCGCCGGGACCCAGGCCGATGCCCCAGACGGTTCCCAGGGCGGTCTTGGGCGGTGCGTCGGTCACGGTGCCTTCTCCGCCACAAGTTGCGTGACCGGCGCCATCGGGTCCCAGACGGTCAGGCGTCCGCCGCCGATGGGCCTCAGGCGGCTGACGGCAAGGCGCGTCAGGTCGCCGCCATGGCGGTCGCGGAAGGCGATCAGGCGGGCTTCGGCCTCCACCGTCACGGCGTTGGCGACCAGACGCCCGCCGGGGCCGAGGCGGCGCCAACAGCTTTCCAACAGGCCGGGTCGCGACACGCCGCCGCCGACGAAGATCATGTCGGGGGTATCGGCCAGGTCCATCAGCGCGCCGGGGGCGGTGCCTTCGACCAGTTCCAGGCCGGGGACGCCGAGGGCCAGGGCGTTGCGTCCGATGCGCAGGAGGCGCGTCGGATCGCGCTCGATGGCGACGGCGGTGGCGCCGGGACAGGCGCGCAGCCATTCGATGGCGACCGACCCGGACCCGGACCCCACGTCCCACAGACGGGCGCCCGGCCAAGGCTCCAGGGCGGAAACGGTCTGGGCGCGGACCTCGCGCTTGGTGATCTGGCCGTCGTGCTCGAAGGCGTCGTCGGGCAGGCCGGGGACCCGTGACCGCGGGCGCCTGCCGGGGGCGGCGACGCAGTCGACGGCGATGACGTTGAGGTCGTCCTCCTCATGAGACCAATCGGCGGCGGTGCTCTCCGCTCGTCCTTCGCGCGGGCCGCCCATGCGCGACAGCACGGTGACGCGGCTCGGCCCGTAGCCGTGGACGGTCAGCAGGCGGCAGACGGTGGCCGGGGTGGTGGCGTCGGCGGACAGAATCAACAGGCGGGCACCGGGGGCCATATGCAGGCCAAGGGCCTCCACCGGACGGCCATGGGCGGTCAGGCAGAGGCAGTCCTGGAGCGGCCAGCCAAGGCGCGCGGCGGCCAAGGAAAAGGCGCCGGGATGGGGCAGGACGGTCATGTCCTGGACAGGAACGCGGCGGGCCAGGGTGGCGCCCAGGCCGAACCACATCGGGTCGCCCGTCGCCAGGACCACCGTCGGTTGGCCGCGTCGGGCGAGGATGGCGGCCAGCGTCTCGTCCAGGGTCGTCCAGGCGATGGCGTCCTTGGCCGTCGGCACCATGTCGAGAAGCCGTTGCCCGCCAATGACCACCGAGGCGGCGTCCAGGGTCCGGCGGGCCAGCGGGGACAGGCCGTCCAGGCCCTCCTCGCCAAGGCCGATCACGGTCAGCCAGGGGGCGGGTGTCGCTCGGGCGGTCGTCATCTGGGGGGCCGTCATCGGCTTTCCTCCGGCGCCGCCAGCGCGTTGACCGCCGCCGCCGCCAGCGCCGATCCGCCGCGCCGTCCGCGCAGGGCGATATAGGGTACGCCAAGCCGCGGGGCGGCCTCGATGAGCGCGTCCTTGGATTCGGCGGCGCCGATGAAGCCGACCGGGAAGCCCAGGACGCAGGCGGGCTTGGGGCCACCCGCCTCGATGGCTTCCAGAAGATGGAACAGGGCCGTCGGGGCGTTGCCGATGGCGACCAGGGCGCCCTCGACGGCCTCCCACAGGTCCACCGCCGCCGCCGAGCGCGTGGTGCCGATGGTCTTCGCGTGGTCGGCCACGCGCGGATCGTTCAGCGCGCAGACCACCGGCGACCCGGTGGTCAGGAAGCGGCGGATGATGCCGTGCGAGACCATTTCCGTATCGACCAGCACCGGCGCCCCGGCGGCCAGGGCGCCGCGCGCCGACGCCACGGCGTCGTCGGACCATGCCAGCGCGTCGATGACGCCGACATCGCCGACCGCGTGCGCCAGCCGGATCGCCACCGGCCACAACGGTTCGGGCAGACGATCCAGATCGCCCTCCGCCCGGATGGTGGCGAAGGACTGGCGATAGATGGCGGCGGGATCCTTTTCGTAGGTCCAGGGCATGATGGTCGATCCGCTTTTCGTCACGGTCGGGTTGGGGCCGTTCGCCTCCCCGCCCGCGCCGGTGCGGGGGACCCCCCGGGCCGAGCCCGAGGGGGACGACGCTTGGAGGAAAAGAGCGTCCGCTCAGTCGTGCGAACGGTCGTGCCCATGGTGGTGGTCATGGTCGTGATGGTGATCGTGCCCATGATGGTGGCCGTGCCCATGCCCGTGCCCGTGCCCGTGGTCATGCGGATGGTGGTGGGCGGCCTCGCCCCCCATTCCGGCGCCGCGCACATGGTGGTGGTGTCCGGCCTGGACCGCGCCGACGTCGGATTCGTAGCCGATGACCTGTTCGCGGTATTTGCACAGCGCGCAGTTCATGGCGTTGTCGCCGTCCAGGATCTCGCGCACGCGCTCGGCGAAGCTTTCGATGACCATGGGATGGTCGTTCAGGTAGTCGGCCTTGATGAACTGGACGCCTGGGTTCTCGGCGGCGACCTCGTCGGTCCAATCGTAGATGCGGCGGACCAGGATGCCGGTGAAGAGGAAGTAGGGGAAGACGATGATCCGCTTGTAGTCCAGCTTGGCGGCATGGCGCAGGCCGCTGTCGACCAGCGGCGCGGTGACGCCGGAGAAGGACACCTCGGCCCAGCCGACGCGGGTGCCTTCCCACAGCATGCGGGCGACCTTGGAGATGTTGGAATTGCTGTCCGGATCGTTGGTGCCGCGCCCGACGACCATCAGCAGCGTGTCCTTGCGATCGACCGGGCCATGGTCGGCGTCGGCCTGGGCGATGGCGGCCTCGACGCGCTCGGAGGCGGCCTTCAGAAGCTTGGTGTCGATGCCCAGCTCGCGCCCGAACTCGATGGTGACGTCGTTTTGATGGGCGAAGGTGTTCAGCTCCCACGGCAGGTCGTTCTTCACATGCCCGGCGGCGAACAGCATGCCCGGCACGGCCAGGACGCGCGTCACGCCCGCGTCCTTCAGCTTGGTCAGGCCCTCGTGGATGATCGGGCGGGCGAATTCCAGGAAGCCGCTTTCCACCGGCCAGTCCGGGAAATGCGCGCGCAGGCGCACGGCGAGCTGATTGAATTCGGTCACGGCGTCTTCGTCGCGCGACCCGTGGCCGCAGATCATGACGCCGAGTTTTTCGGTTCCAGACATAAGGGAGCATCCTTCCGCTTGGTCATTGCCTTCGAGCGATGGGCCGGTGCCCTGGTCATGGCCTTCGGGGCTCGCTCCGACCGCCGCCGGACAATAGAGGAAGGCGTCCGGCCTGACCAGCACAGCGAAATCGGTCCTTGCATTCGGGGCTCAGGATGCCGATATTCCCCGCCGGAAGGCCGGCGACGGACGGAACCCTCGCCAACCCGGTCAGGCCCGGAAGGGAGCAGCCGTAACGAGTTTCGCTCCGGGTCGTCGTTCGGTCTTCCACCTCTTCGGGGCGCCTGCCCCTCTTCCCCCCATCGCCATGACGGACGACCCGATCAGGACTCGCTGATCGGAATGCGGACGCTGACCGTCGTTCCCTCGTCCGGCACGCTGACCAGATCGACGCCGCCGCCGTGCAGGTCCACGAAGCGGCGGACCAGGGCGAGGCCGACGCCAGGGCCACCGGCGGCGCGTCCGGGGCGGGAGAAGCGGTCGAAGATGTCGGGCTGATCCTCGGTCGGGATGCCCTGCCCCGTGTCGGCGACGGTGAACAGCATCTCGGGCCGTCCCTCGGGGCTTCGATGCCGCTGCGCCGCCAGGATGATCTGGCCGCCTTCCGGCGTATATTTGATGGCGTTGATGAGCAGGTGATAGAGCACCTGCTTGATCCGTTTTTCGTCGGCGGTCATCCGACCGGTTTCCGGCGGGCAGTCGAAATTCAGCGTCAGGCCCTTGCGCCGCACCGCCTCGCGCGTCAGGGCCAGGACCGAGGCCAGGGCCGAATGGACGTCGAAGCTGGCGCGATCCAGGGACAGATGCCCGGCCTCGATGCTCACCAGATCGGAGATGTCGTCGATCAGGGCGACCAGGCTGCGCGCCGTTTCCGCCAGGCCGCGCGCGTAGTCGGCCTGACGGGGATTGAGGTCGCCGTAATAGCCGTCGGCGAGGATTTCCGAGAAGCCCAGGATGGTGGTCAGCGGCGTGCGCAGTTCATAGGACACGTTGGCCATGAACTGGGTCTTCAGGCGGTCGGCGGCGGTCAGCGCCTCGGCCCGCTCGCGCAAGGCCTTTTCCACCCGCGCCGTGTCGGACATGTCCAGGAAGGTGAAGAGCACGCCGCCGTCGGGCAGCGGCACGCCGACCGTTTCCAGGGTCACGCCGTCGCCGCGTTCCATGCGGCCCCGGCGCACGGCGCGGTCCTGCGGCGCGGCGGCCAGCAAGGCGTGGAGAGCGTCCCAGGTGCCGTCCATGGTCGATTCGGCGGGCAGGGCGGCGACGATCTCCGACAGGTGCGGCGATCCGGCCAGGGTATCGTCCTCCAGGCCCCACAGGCGCTGGAAGGACGGATTGCGCAGCCGCAGGCGCCCGTCCGGGCCGAAGACGGCGACCGCTTCGTGCAGGTGGTCGATGGTTTCCCGCTGCACGGCCACCATTTCATTGCGGCTGGCTTCCAGGGCCAGACGGTCGGTCACGTCCTCGAAGGTGGCCAGCAGGCCGCCCAGGGGATGCGGCGCGACGACCCGGCGCAGGGTCTTGCCGTCGGGCAGGTGCAACAGGTCCTCGCGCGGTTCCAGAAGGGAGGTGAAGCGTTCCAGTTCCAGCGCCTTGAAGGCGGGGTAGTCGGCCACCTCGGGCAGCAGGCGCTTGGCGCGCAGGGCTTCCAGGACCTCGCCGTAGGTCGGCTCGCCGTCCAGCCACTCCTGATCCAGGCGCCACAGCTTGGCGAAGGCGGTGTTGTAGAACCGCAGGCGGGTTTCCGGGCCGTAGATGGCGATGGCGGTGCCCAGGCGTTCCAATACCGTGGCGTGGCTGGACGCCTCGCGCTCCAGGGTGGCGCGCAGGTGCTCCTGGCGCGTCGTGTCCTGGGCCGTGCCGATGGTGGCGCGGCAGGCGCCGTCGGCGTCCAGGATCGGCACCTCGGAGATGTCGAGCAGGCGGCGGCTGCCGCGCAGGACCACATGGAAGGGCGCCTGACGGGGCGTTCCCGAGGCCCGCGCGGTCGACGCCAGGGCGCGCATTTCCCGCGCCGTGACCCCCGACGACAGTTCCCGATCCTCGGCATGGAGCTGGGCCACGTCGGCGGCCTCCGCCGCGTCCAGGAAGGCGCGGTTGGCGTGGACAATGCGCAGCCCCTCGTCGCGCAGCCACACCGGCAGGGGCAGGGCGTCCAGGGCGGCGCGCAGGTCGTCGCGGTCGCGGACCAGCGCGTCGGCCCGGCGGCTCAGGTCGGCGACCGACTGTTCCTCCGCCGTCACGTCGCGCATCCACACCAGATCGGCCAGCGGCGTGCCGTCGTCGGCGACGGCGCGAATGCCCGTGACCCGCAGGCGGCGCGGGCTGTCGGCGCCGTCGGGGCGATGGGCGGCGATCACCTCGAAGCCGTCGCCGTCGGCGCGCAGGGCGGTGACGACGTCGCGCAGCCGGGCCGCGTCGTCCTCCAGGAAGCCGTCCAGGACGTCGGACAGGGTCGACGCCTGACCGGTGTAGAGGCCGAGCAGGACGGCCAGCCGCCGCGAGCAGAGACCGCCGGAGAGGAGGTCCGACTGGCCGTCGGAAAGGCCGTCGGGAGCGTCCGCCGGAAGCTCCTCGTCGCGGGCCGCCGCGCCCTCGAACCAGGCGAACCAGCCGTCCGGCGTCACCGCCAGGGCCTGCTCCAGGGCCTGACCGCGGGCGGCGTGATGGGCCAGGGCGGCCTCCGCCCGGGCGCGGCGCCGGGCGTGCCACCACAGCGCCAGGAGCAGCGGCGGCACCAGGACGACGAACTCCAGCGCCAGCAGGGTCTGCAGCGGTGTCAGCAAGGTGAAGGTCGTGGTCAGCCCGTCCCACATGGCCGAAAAGTGACCCGAGGGTAGGGGAAAGTCCAGAGCCAACGGGCGGTCAGCGCACCATGACCTCGACGCGGCGGTTGCGCGGCTCGGCCACGCCGTCGGCGGTCGGCACCAGGGGATCGCCTTCGCCGTGCGAGCGCACGGTGATGATCTCGACCGGCACGCCGCCGGTTGTCAGGATGTCGCGGACGGTTTCCGCTCGCTGGCGGGCCAGCCGCACGTTGACCGCCGCCGACCCGACCCGGTCGCTATGGCCGATGACCGCGACGCGCGGAATGTCGCGGCGGACGATGTCGGCCAGGACCGCGTTGATGGTGGCCTCGGCCTCGCTGTCGGCGCCACTGCGCCCGGTGTCGAAATAGAGCAGGTAGCTGCGCGGCCCGTCCGGCGTCGCGGCCAGGGCATCGGAAAAGAGGGCGGCGATCTCGGTGTCCGAGAAGGCGCGCACGTTGTCCTGGGTGACGGCGGCGTCCAGGTTCAGGCCGGTGGCCGCCGCCTCCAGGGTGACGGAGGCGTCGCCCTGGGTATAGACGACGCGCCCCACGGTGCCGTCCTCGTCCGGCATCAGGACCAGGGCGTTATCGGGCGGGCGCGCCATGAGGGCGCCGGTGACGAACAGGAAAAGGGCGACCAATGCTCCAGCCATGGCCTTACTCCCCGCTGACCTTGAGGAGGAACCGCGTTCCCCGGATGCCGATGGTGCCGGTGGGCGTGTCGACGGTGACATCCTGGGGCGACACCTTGGCGATGCGCCCGGAGATATATTGCAGGGTGCCGTTCAGGAAGGTCAGGCCGAGCCCCATCTTTTCGGCGCCCGGATCGTAGAGGAAGCGGTCGACGGTCAGGCGCCCGTTGGGACCCAGGCTCAGCCGGGTGCCGTCGTTCAAGCTGACGCCCAGCGTGGCGCCGGAACCGGTGCGAAGGTCGTCGTTGAGATGGATGTCGTCGCCCGCCAGAAGCGCGATGTCCGCGCCGTCCCGCCCGGCGGTCACGGGGCCGCGGGCGTCCTTGACCTGCCCGACGATTTCGGCGCGCGCGGGCGCCGACAGCAGCGCCAGGGCGAGGACGACCCCCATCCCGACCTTGCCGACCAGAGCCTTGTCCACGGCAATTCCCCTGTCTTCGGTTTTCCCCTGCCCAAAAGCATTCCCTCCGCGCGGCGGAGAGTCAATGGGCCATAGGTCGGCGGACGGTCGTCTTGGGGTCGTAGCGCCTTGGGAGGAGGACGAGACGGCAGGGGGAAACGCGCGAGGGGCGCCCCCATGGGACGCCCCTCCGTTCCGCTGTCCAATCGCCCGCCGCCTCAGGCGGCGAGGCCGCGCAGCACGTAATGCAGGATGCCGCCGTGGCGGTAGTATTCGGCCTCGTCGGCGGTGTCGACGCGGCACAGCACGGTGATGGTCTCCGTCGCGCCGTCGGCGCGGGTGATCGTCACCTCCACGTCCTGGCGCGGCTTGACGCCGTCCGCGATGCCGGTGATGTCGAAGGTTTCCGAGCCATCGAGCTTCAGCGTCCTACGCGTCACGCCGTCCTTGAATTGCAGGGGCAGGACGCCCATGCCGACCAGATTGGAGCGATGGATGCGTTCGAAGCTTTCGACGATCACCGCCTTGACGCCCAGAAGGTTGGTGCCCTTGGCCGCCCAGTCGCGGGACGAGCCGGTGCCGTATTCCTTCCCGGCGACGACGACCAGCGGCGTTCCCTCGGCCTGATACTTCATGGCGGCGTCGTAGATGGGCATGACCTCGCCGGTCGGGATGTAGGTGGTCACCCCGCCTTCGGTGCCGGGCGCCATTTCGTTCTTGATGCGGATGTTGGCGAAGGTGCCGCGCATCATGACTTCGTGGTTGCCGCGCCGGGCGCCGTAGGAATTGAAGTCCTTGCGGGCCACGCCGTGCTCGGTCAGGTATTTGCCGGCCGGGCTGTCGGGCTTGATGGCGCCGGCCGGGGAGATGTGGTCGGTGGTCACGGAGTCGCCCAGAAGGGCCAGGACGCGGGCGCCCGTCACGTCGGCGCCGGCCTTCGGCTGCTTGTCCATGCCGACGAAGTAGGGCGGGTTCTGGACATAGGTGGAGGCCGAGTCCCAGGCGTAGGTCTCGCCCTCGGTGACGGGGATGTCGCGCCATTGCGGCGGCCCGTCCCAGACGTTGGCGTAGCGCTCCTGGAACATCTCCCGCGAGACGTTGGCCTCGATGGCGGCCTGGATCTCGGCGGTGGTCGGCCAGATGTCCTTCAGGTAGACGGGCTGGCCGTCGCCGCCGGTGCCCAGCGGCTCGGTCGTGATGTCCTTCCGCAGGGTGCCCAGGAGCGCGTAGGCGACCACCAGCGGCGGGCTGGCCAGCCAGTTGGCGCGGACGTTGGGGTTGATGCGGCCTTCGAAGTTGCGGTTCCCCGACAGCACCGAGCAGGCGACCA
>CAZFRK010000055.1:0-13135 GCA_964521375.1 uncultured Rhodobacterales bacterium | reverse complement strand
CTCGACGAGATCGACAAGATCTCCGCCCGTCACGAGGCCAAGGGCGGCGACGTGTCCCGTGAAGGCGTGCAGCGCGACCTTCTGCCGCTGATCGAGGGCACCACGGTCGCCACCAAGTACGGGGCGGTGAAGACCGACCATATCCTGTTTATCGCCTCGGGCGCCTTCCATCTGGCCAAGCCGTCGGACATGCTGCCCGAACTTCAGGGCCGCCTGCCCATCCGGGTCAATCTGGACGCCCTGACCAAGGACGATTTCCGCCGCATCCTGACCGAGCCGGAAGCCAGCCTGATCAAGCAGTACAAGGCGCTGATGGAGACCGAGGAGGTGACGCTGGACTTCACCGACGACGCCATCGACGCCCTGGCCGAACTGGCCGCCGAGATCAACCAGTCGGTGGAAAACATCGGCGCCCGCCGCCTGCACACGGTCATGGAGCGCCTGCTGGAGGACATCTCCTTCACCGCCACCGACCGCGGCGGCGAGACCATCGCCATCGACGCCGCCCTGGTGCGCGAGCGGGTCGGCACCCTGGCCCACCAGGGCGACCTGTCGAAGTTCATTCTGTAGCGGTCACGACAGACCGAGGCTCAGCTCCAGACCCCGGGCGGACTCGCGGTAGTACGTGTGAAAAGGCGCCAAAGGCGGCACGTCCGCCGTCAGGTCGGCGTAACGGCGCAGGACCGGCAGTTGGGTCTTGGCGAAGCGTTTCACGTCGACGTCGGGCAGGCGCGGCAGGATGCCCGTGAAGGGCAGCGCCAGGCGTCCGCCCTTGGGACGCTTGGCGAGCACTTCCAAGTCCCGAATGAGGGTGGCGGTACGACCGGTCAGATTGTCGGCGTAGGGTTTGACGACGCGGGCCTGCTCCTCCAGGCGGCGCCGTTCCTCGTCGAAGTCGGCGCGATCGAGGACGCGACCGTCGCGATAGACCATCGGCGCCTCTTTCGACACGTCGCAGGTCCATCCGGCGCGCGGGATCAGGAATTCCTCCTGCGCCGATTCCTCCTGGTAGGGATAGAAGGGCATGGTGCGGCAGCGCAGCGGCTTCTTCTTGTGGATGCCGCACAGGTTGTCCCGCCGCAGCTCCGGGCAGGGCATGCTGTCGGGCAGATAAGCCATGGGCGTCACCTGGACGGCGACCTCGCGGCGACGCGCGACCTTGACCACCGTTCCGATGCGCGCGGACAGATGGAAAGCGGCGCCATCCGGTCGTACCACCGTCCACACCATGGCGAGCGGGAAACGGTCGGCGAAGCGCACGGCCTCGTCCAACAGCAGCGGCACCATGCCGACGCAGCATTTTCCGCAGGCCGTACAGGCGAAATGGCGGTCCATTCAGGCTCCCGGAGAGGCGGCGCCGCGGGTCAGCGACCGCAGCACTTCTTGTATTTTGCGCCGGACCCGCACGGGCAGGGGTCGTTTCGCCCCACCTTTTCGACGTGGCGCGGCGGATCCTTGGGGCTGACCTCCCCACCGCAGACCATCCACCGTCCGTCCTCGCGACGGAACCGGGCGCGTTCGTGGTGAAGGCGTTGCTGACCATCCAGGCGGAATTTGGTGACGTATTCGACCACGCCCTCGGCGTCGTCCGGACCACCGTCCGACACCGCCAGGATCTCCAGGCTTTGCCAGTCCGCCGTATCGGCGATCTTGCGGGCCTCGATGGGGTCCAGGTCGGGCCGTACCTCGGGCGCCATGGTGCGCGTCAGGAAGTCGATATCCGCCGCCACGTAGGCCGTGTAGCGGGCCCGCATCAAGGCTTCGGCGGTCGGCGGCGACACGTTTCCGGCCAGGATGGGTCCGCAACAGGCCGTCGTTTCAAGACCGCTTCCACAGGAACACAAAGACACCGACTCACCTCCCGCACCGGCATTGTCCGTCAGGCACTATAGGCACCCAGACGGGGGCGGGCCAAGGGGGCGCGAGGCGGACCCGCCGGGATCAGCGCCTGCCGGTCAGTGCCTGATGCTCCATGAGTTCGGCCAATTCGCTTTCATAGTCGTAGTGCCCGAAAAGCCAATGGGCCACGGCCTCGACGTCGGCGCGGGTGATGTCGGGATACAGGGTGTCGATCTCGGGCATCAATCCGAAGCGATCCACGGCCTCCGGCATGGCCAGGACCTTGTCTTCCGCCGGAGCGAAGGTGAAGTCGACGACATGGGCAACGAAGGTCGCTTCGTTGTCGCCGGTCTTCTCGCGGATGATGGTGGACAGCAGGTTCATGGCCGGGGCGGCCAGATCGTCCGCCGTATCGGCCTCGGCGGCCGACAGGGACTCCAGGTGGCAGGTGGCGCAGACCTCGGCGAAGACCGCGGCGCCGGGGTCCTCGGCGTGAGCGGGGAACGACAGGCTGACGACCAGGGCCGAAAGGGCGATCACGAGGTGGCGCATGATGGCGACGGGTCCTTCTCCGCGCGGTTGCAGGGATCGATGACGATCACGTGCAGGATAGAAGCGGAAGGCGGTCCATCGATCCATGCATTTTCGCAAGGGCCGGCCCGGCGAAGGCACGAAAAAAGGACGAAGGATGCCTGTCCTTCGTCCTTTGTCCGGTGGTTGGAAGACCGACGCCTAGAGCAAATCCCGAACAGGCGGAATCGCCTGCGACGGATCCGGTCGGGCGGGATTTGCCCTAGTTGTTCATGGCGTCGAAGAAATCGGCGTTGTTCTTGGTGTCGCGGAGCTTGCCCAGCAGGAATTCCATGCCGTCCTGGCTGCCCATGGGCGACAGGATGCGACGCAGGACCCACATCTTCTGAAGGTCCTTCTTGGGGACCAGAAGCTCTTCCTTGCGGGTGCCCGACTTGGTGATGTCGATGGCCGGGAAGACACGGCGGTCGGCCAGCTTGCGGTCCAGGATCAGCTCGGAGTTGCCGGTGCCCTTGAACTCTTCGAAGATCACTTCGTCCATGCGCGAGCCGGTGTCGATCAGGGCGGTGGCGATGATGGTCAGCGAGCCGCCTTCCTCGATGTTGCGCGCCGCGCCGAAGAACCGCTTGGGGCGTTGCAGGGCGTTGGCGTCCACGCCGCCGGTCAGCACCTTGCCCGAGGACGGCACCACGGTGTTGTAGGCGCGCGCCAGACGGGTGATGGAGTCCAGCAGGATGATGACGTCGCGCTTGTGCTCGACCAAGCGCTTGGCCTTCTCGATGACCATCTCGGCGACCTGGACGTGACGGTTGGCCGGTTCGTCGAAGGTGGAGGAAACCACCTCGCCCTTCACCGTGCGCTGCATGTCGGTGACTTCCTCGGGCCGCTCGTCGATCAGCAGCACGATCAGGTAGGCTTCGGGGTGGTTGGCCTCGATGGAATTGGCGATGGACTGCAGCATCACGGTCTTACCCGTGCGCGGCGGCGCGACGATCAGGCCACGCTGGCCCTTGCCCAACGGGCTGACCATTTCCACGACGCGCGGCGTGTAGTCCTTCTTGGTCGGATCGTCGAATTCCAGGGTCAGCTTTTCATCCGGATAGAGCGGCGTCAGGTTGTCGAAGTTGATGCGGTGGCGCACCGCTTCCGGCGCTTCGAAATTGACGTTGTCGACCTTCAGCAGGGCGAAATAGCGTTCCCCGTCCTTGGGCGAGCGGATCTGGCCTTCCACCGTGTCGCCGGTGCGCAGGCCGAAGCGGCGCACCTGACTGGGACTGACGTAGATGTCGTCGGGACCCGGCAGATAGTTGGCTTCCGGGGAGCGCAAGAAGCCGAACCCGTCCTGCAGGACCTCCAGCACGCCGTCGCCGTAGATGGCCGTGCCTTGCTCGGCGAGCTGCTTGAGGATCGCGAACAGCATGTCCTGCTTGCGCAGCGATCCCGCGTTCTCGATTTCCAGCTCTTCCGCGAAAGCAAGCAGTTCGGGCGGGGTTTTCTGCTTCAGCTCCTGAAGATGCATATTGGTCTGCCGGTGTCAGAGGGGTCCCGAGCGACAAGGGTGGCGTCGGGAACCGTTGAGGAAAGGAGGGCTCCGCTTGGCGAGGGCTTCCGTGTGCCGAATCAGCCGCCAAGGGGCGGCGATCTGAGGACCGGAGAAAAATACGCTAGCGGGAAAGGTGGGAAGGTCGCGGGCAATCCGGCCCGTCGAGACGTTCTATACCGTTAGGCAGATCATTGGCGGAAGTCAACGGCTTTCCGGCCCACCGGGGGCCGGATTACCACCGGTTTTCCACCGCCTGTGACAGAAAAACAACGGCGGCGGGCGCGGTCGCTCAGAACGGCTTGACCACCACCATGGCGACGATGACCAGCAGAAGCAGCGTCGGCGCTTCGTTCCAGACGCGATAGAATTTGTGCGACCGGGTGTTGGCGTCGGCCAGGAAATCCTGGCGCCAGCGGGCGTAAAGCACATGGCAGACGGCCGTCAGGATGACCATCAACAGTTTCACGTGCATCCAGCCGTCGGTCATCCATACCGGGAACAGCGTCAGGCCGGTCACGAAGACGACCACGATGGACGGGTTCATGATGCCCTTCAACAGGCGCCGTTCCATGACCTTGAAGGTTTCCGACTGGGCTTTCCCAGCTTCGGTCGAGAGGTCGGTCATGGCGTGATAGACGTAAAGCCGGGGCAGGTAGAACAGACCCGCCATCCAGGTGATGACGCTGACCACGTGCAGCCACTTGATCCAGTCGTACCAGGCGGTGCCGAATTCAACGGGGACGGGCATGAAACCTCCTTAGGCGGCGCGGCAGGGACAACGGCCATGGGACACCGGGCATAGGCGGTCGCCGTATTGGGATTGGACCGTCTCGGTCCGTGTCAGTGTCTCGCGGACCAGACCGGCCAGACCGTCGATGAAGGTGGGATCGTCCTGAACCGTGGGGGCGCGGTAGTACCCGGGAACGCCGTGTTCATCGGCCAGCTCATGGTATTCGATATCCAGCTCGACCAGGGTTTCCGAATGCTCGGACACGAAGGCCAGCGGCACCACGACGATCGGCACGCCGTCGGCTCCGGCGCGGCGGATCTCGTCGTCGGTGGATGGGCCGATCCATTCCAGGGGTCCGACCCGGCTTTGATAGCAGACCTGCCAGTCGAGACCCGGCAGGGCCATCTTCTCGACCACGGCGGAGGCCGTCTGTTCGACCTGCCACTGATAGGGATCGCCGCCCGCCACGATCTTCTTGGGCAGTCCGTGCGCCGAGAACAGGACACGTGGGTCGCCATGGGCGGCGGCCTTGTGGACCAGCTCGGACACCTTGCGCGCCATCGCCTCGACGAAGCCGTGATCCATGGGATAGCAGCAGATGTCCTTGGTTTCCGCGGTCAATCCCTGGCGCGCCGCTTCCTCTTTCCACGCCTTGAGCGACGATCCGCTGGTGGTCGAGGAATATTGCGGATAGAGCGGCAAGAGGACGACGCGGTCGGGCGCGAAGGCCTTGACGGCGCGCGCGGTTTCCTCGGTCATCGGATGCCAGTAGCGCATGGCGATGAAAACGCCGACCTCGTCGGCGGTGCCGTTCAGGGCCGTCGTCAGGGCCTTGGCCTGGGCGTCCGTCTGCTCCAGAAGCGGCGACTTTCCGCCGATGCGATCATAGATCTCGCGGGCGACGGGCGCCCGACGTCCGGAAATGAATTTCGCCAAGGCCCACCGGATCGGGCCGGGCGCCCCGATGATCGCCGGATCGTTGAACAGATTGAACAGGAACGGACGCACCGCGTCGGGCGAGTCCGGCCCTCCGAGGTTGAACAACACGACGGCCAATTTGGACATGCGTCTATCCGTTTCCCTGCTGTATCCGCCTTCTCGATCGCATATGGTCGCGCGGCGGCCCGCTGTCTAGCGGTCGGCCCAGGCCTTTACCCGATCGACCAGGCGCGCCACGTTTTCCGGCGGCGTGCGGGGAATGATGCCGTGGCCTAGGTTGAAGACCAGCGGCCCGCCGCCCAGCGTTTCCAGGATGCGGTCGACGGCGGCGTCCAGCGCCGCGCCGCCGACCACCACGTGGATGGGGTCCAGATTGCCCTGCACCGGCTTGATGGGCTGCACGGCCTCGGCCGCCCAGGCCAGCGGCACGGTGGTATCCAGGCTGACGGCGTCGCATCCGGACTCGCGGGCGAACTCCGGATAGAGCGGCCCGGCGCCGCGCGGGAAGCCGATCACCGGGACGTCGGGATAGACCGCCTTGATCTTCTCGACGATGCGGCGGATGGGCGTGATGACCCAGCGGCGGAATTCCTCTTCCGGCAGGACCCCGGCCCAACTGTCAAAGATCTGCAAGGCCTCGGCCCCGGCGTCGACCTGGGCGATCAGATAGTCCGCCGAGGCGTCGACCAGGGCGTCGATCAGCCGTCCATAGACCTCGGGCTTGCCGTAGGCCCATTCCTTGGTCAGGGCGTAGTCCTTCGATCCGCCGCCCTCGATCATGTAGGTGGAGACGGTCCAAGGCGCGCCGCAGAAGCCGATCAGCGCCGTGTCGTCGTGGCCCAGATCCGTCGGCATGGCGGTGCGTAGGGACGCCACGGTCTTGAGCACGGGCGCCAGATGACGGCGCACGTTGTCCACCTGCAAACCCTCGACATCCTCGGGGCGCATGGGCGTCAGGACGGGACCTTCCCCCTGGCGGAACGCCACGTCGCGGCCTAGGGCGTCGGGAATGACCAGGATGTCCGAAAACAGGATGGCGGCGTCGAAGCCATAGCGGCGCAGGGGCTGCAAGGTGACTTCGGTGGCGAAATCGGGCGAATAGCAGAGATCCAGGAACCCGCCCGCCTCGGCCCGCGTGGCCCGGTATTCGGGAAGGTAGCGTCCGGCTTGGCGCATCAGCCAGATGGGAGGACGCGGCAGGTGTTCGCCCGTTAATGCGCGCAGAAGCGCCTTGTCTTGGCTCGGCTTGGTGATCGTCACGGGAGACCCCTCGTTTTGCACACCCTCTCTTACACAAGAATCTTTTTGAAAAAAAGGATGTGGTAGGTGGTGGATGGCTGTGGAAAACGGGGATGCCAGCTTATCCACAGGCTGTTCCACCCGTTTGCCGGGACTTGGCGCCGACGGTCGGGCAATCCCTGGACGACGCGGGGATGACGGCGTGGGACTCGGCGTCGAGACGGAGAATGGTTGGGGACGGGAATTCTGGGGATAGCGGGGATAAGAGGTCGGCGGGGATCGCTTGTCCCCTTGTCCCCACTGTTCGGGATCCCCCGTCCACAGGGGAAGAGTCCGGGGGCGGGGACAGGGACAGGGTGTCCGTTTCATCAGGGGGCTTTTCTTTCGCCGCGCTTTTCCACAGACTCGGCGGCGTTATCCGCGACCCTTGTGGATGGTCTTGGGGATTATGAAAAGCATTCACCTCCATTTGGTTTCCGACTCTTCGGGTGAAACGGTGTCGTCCATCGCCCGCGCCTGCCTTGTTCAGTTCGAGGACGTGGCGGTCAATCAGCATCTCTGGTGGCTGGTCCGTACGCCGGGCCAGGCCGGGCGCGTCATCGACGGCATCAAGCAGCAGCCGGGCGTGGTGCTCTATACCGTGGTGGACGCCGAGATCCGGTCCATGCTGGAAGTCGGCTTCCGCGACGCCGAGGTGCCGCACATTCCGGTCCTCGACCCCGTGCTCACCACCCTGTCGGCGGAATTGCAGGCGCGGGCGGGCGGGCAGCCGGGCCTTCAACATACCATGGACGCCGAATACTTCCGGCGCATCGACGCCATGAATTACACCATGGAACATGACGACGGTCAGTCCATGGCGCGGGTGGAGGAAGCCGATGTCATCGTCTTCGGCGTCTCGCGAACCTCCAAGACGCCGACGTGCATGTATCTGGCCAACCGCGGCCTGAAGGCGGTCAACGTACCGGTAGTGCCGGGCATCCCCCTGCCGCGCGAGGCCGTCGAGGTGAAGGGGCCCCTGAAGGTGGGCTTGACGCGCGAGCCGCGCTCCCTGGCCGACATCCGCCGCAACCGCCTGCGGCAGATCGCCACCGAGACGGCGCGCGACAGCGATTACGCCGACGAGGAGCAGGTGCGCGAGGAGGTGATGGAGGCACGGCGGACCTTCACGCGGCTGGGCTTTCCGGTGATCGACGTCACGCGGCGGTCCATCGAGGAAGCGGCGGCGACCATTCTTCAGATGCACCTGGAGCGCACGCGCGGCAAGGAGGAACCGTCATGACCACCGTGCCGGAGGTCGTCCTGGCGTCGGGCAGTTCGACCCGCCGCGCCATGATCGAGCGGGCTGGGCTGGCCGTGCGCGTCGATCCGCCGCGGGTGGACGAGGACGAGATCAAGCGGGCGCTGCGGGCTGAAGGCGCCGCGGTCGCCGAGGTCGCCGAAAGCCTGGCCGAGCTGAAGGCGGTACGGACCTCGCGGCGGGTCCCCGACGCCCTGGTCATCGGCGCCGACCAGATGCTGGAGTGCGACGGCGCTTGGTTCGACAAGCCGACGGATCGACAGGCGGCGGCGGACAGCTTGCGGGCCTTGCGCGGCAAGACCCACCGTCTTGTGACCGCCGCCGTGGTGGTCCAGGGCGGGCGGCGCGTCTGGCACACCATCGACACCGCCGATCTGACCATGCGGTCCATCAGCGACGCCTTCATCGAGGACTATCTGGACCGGCTGGGAGACGACGCCTTCGCCAGTGTCGGCGCCTATCAGTTGGAAGGGCTGGGCGCTCAACTGTTCGACCGTGTCGAAGGCGATGTCTTCACCATCCTGGGTCTGCCCCTTCTGCCCCTGTTCGATTTCCTTCGTTCCTGGAAAGTGGTGCCGACATGATCTTGTCCGCGAAAGCCCGCGTCGCCGGTGTCTTCGGCTGGCCGGTGTCCCATTCCCTGTCGCCGCGTCTGCATGGCTTCTGGCTGGATCGTCACGGCATAGACGGAACCTATATTCCCCTGCCGGTGCGGCCCGAGCATTTCGCCGAGGCGGTCGGCGCCTTGCCGCGGCTCGGCTTCCGGGGGGCCAACGTGACCGTGCCGCACAAGGAGGCCGCCGTCGCCCTGGTCGATCACCTGACCGACCGGGCGCGCCGTATCGGCGCCGTCAACACCCTAACGGTGGGCGAGGACGGAACGCTGACGGGCGACAATACCGACGGCTTCGGGTTTCTGGAAAACCTCCGCCAGGGAGCGCCGGAATGGAAGCCCGAGGACGGTCGGGTGGTGGTGCTCGGGGCCGGGGGCGCGGCGCGCGGGGTGGTCGCCGCCCTTCAGGACGCCGGCGTGCCGGAGATCGTGGTCCTGAACCGGACGGTGGAACGCGCCCAGGCGCTGGCGGTCGATCTCGGGCGGGGCATCATCGCAGCGCCTCTGACCGAGGCTCAGTCCTTCGTCGGAACCTGCCGCTTGCTGGTCAATACCACGTCCCTGGGCATGGGCGGCGAGGGGGACGGCGTCGTGCTGCCGGGCGTCCTGGACACCCTGGACGAGCAGGCGGTGGTCAACGACATTGTCTATACGCCGCTCATCACGCCCTTGCTGGAGGCGGCGCGGCGACAGGGCAACCGCGTCGTCGACGGCCTCGGTATGTTGCTGCATCAGGCTCGCCCGGGGTTCGAGGCGTGGTTCGGGGTTCTGCCGGAGGTGGACGAGGAGTTGCGGGGGTTCGTCCTCAAGGCGCTGGAGACCCCGGCGGAATGAGGGTTCTGGGAGTCACCGGCTCCATCGGCATGGGCAAGTCCACGGTCTGCCGCATGCTGCGGTCTCTGGGCGTGCCGGTCCATGACGCCGACGCGGCGGTGCATCGCCTGATGGCGCCGGGCGGACGGGCGACGGACCGTATCGCGCGCGCCTTCGGGGATGTGGTGGCCGACGACGGCGGCATTGATCGCGGGCGTCTGGGGACGCGGGTGATTGGCGACGACGCGGCCTTGCGCCGCCTGGAACGCATTCTCCATCCGCTGGTACGGGCCGAGGAACTGGCCTTCCTGCGACGCTGCCGTCTGCGAAAGGTGCCGGTGGTGGCGCTGGACATTCCCTTGCTGTTCGAGACGCGGGGCGAGCGGCGGTGCGACGCGGTGTTCGTCGTATCGGCGCCGCCGTTCCTGCAACGGCAAAGAGTGCTGCGCCGACCGGGCATGACCGAGGCCAAGTTCCAGGGTATCTTGCGACGGCAGATGCCCGACGCCGAAAAGCGCAAACGGGCCGACGTGGTGATCCCCAGCGGTCTGGGGTTGGCCGTCACACGGCGGGCGTTGCGGCGCGCCTTGCGCGCCATGGCCCGATGATGGGCTGAAGACGAGGGAGAAAGAGTCTTGCGCGAGATTGTGTTGGATACCGAAACGACCGGCTTCGAGCCGTCCGAAGGGCACCGCATGATCGAAATCGGCTGCGTGGAGCTGGTCAATCACGTCGCCACGGGCGTCACCTTCCACGAATATATGAACCCCGAACGCGACATTCCCGAGGAGGCGACGCGGGTCCACGGCATCACCAACGCCGACGTGGCCGACAAGCCGCTGTTCAAGGAGATCGCCCAGCGGTTCCTGGACTTCGTCGGCGACGCGCCGCTGGTCATCCACAACGCCGCCTTCGACATGAAGTTCATCAACGCCGAGCTGGGGCGGTGTGGCCTGCCGCCGCTGCCGATGAGTCAGGCCATCGACACGGTGGCCATGGCGCGCAAGAAGTATCCCGGCGCGCCGGTCAACCTCGATGCCCTCTGCCGGCGCTTCCAGATCGACAACGCCAACCGCGTGTTTCATGGCGCCTTGCTGGACTCCGAGCTTCTGGCCGAGGTCTATCTGGAACTGCGTGGCGGGCGTCAGCCGGGTCTGGCCTTGGCCGGGGACAAGGGCGGGGAATTCGACGACTATGTGCGCGTCGAACGGCCCTTCCGAGCACCGCGCCCGCACGCGGCGTCGGTCGAGGAGGTGGAGCGCCATCGGGCGTTCGTCGAAGGCAAGGTGAAGAACGCCTTTTGGCTCAGGGACGAAACGGCGGACGGCGAAACCGCCTGACGGTCGCGCGGGCGGTCGCGACCGCGGCGGGGGATGGATAGAAAGACAGGGCGGCCCGCCGGGACCGCCCTGTTTCACGTGAAACAGCCTGGGCCGTTTCGTAACCGGTCCGGTCGTCAGGCCTGGGCGTCGCCGCCGTTGGCCTGCTGCTGGGCCGCGGCGCGTTCCATACGCTGACGATAGAGGCTCACGAAGTCGATGGGCTGCAACATCAGCGGCGGGAAGCCGCCGTCGCGGCTGACGTCGGCGATGACGTTGCGGGCGAAGGGGAACATGGTGCGCGGCGCTTCGATCAGCAGCAGCGGCTGGACGTGCTCCGGCTCCTGGGTGTTGATCTGCACGACGGCGCCGTAGGTCAGTTCCAGGATGAAGGCCGTTTCCTCGGCGACCTTGGCCGTGGCGTTGAACTGCAGGATGACCTCGAAGTAGTTGTCCTGCAGGCGGCGGGCCTGGACGTCCACGTTGATGGGAATGTCCGGCGCCTGGTTCATCTTGCCGAAGATTTCCGGCGTGCCCGGGGCCTCGAAGGACAGGTCCTTGATGTACTGGCCGGTGATGACCAGCGGATTGGCGTTGGCCTGGGCCTGGGCCTGGGCACCGTCACCGGCGGTCTGGTCCTGCGGAGTGTCGGTCATGGTAAGGGGTCTCCCTGCTGCGGTCGGGGACTTGCCTAGCACGCTTCGCCGAAGGCGGCAACCACGCCACCTTTACTTCTGGTCGGGGTGCGTTCGGGCGTCCTCGGACGGGCGCGCGTCGGGGGATTCGCCGAGGGTCGGCGCCGGGTCGGGGTCTACCTCGCGGTATTCGCCTTCCAGGTCGGCGCCGCCGGTCGGATTGCGACCGCCGGGGCCGAAGCCGCCGGGACGCGGCCCCATGCCGTGACCGCCGCCGGTCGCATGAAAGCCGCCGCCCATGGGGCCGGTGGCGTGGACCTTGATCCGTCCGCTTTTCACCGCCTTGGCGACGCCGCCCAGGATGGCCGCCCGCACCGGCGGCAGGAACAGCGACAGGCCGATGGCGTCGGTCATGAAACCGGGCGTCAGCAGCAGGACACCGGCGACCAGAAGACAGGCGCCGTCGAAGACCTCGCGGATCGGCATCTGCCCTTGATCCAGGGACGATTGCGCCCGCCGCAGGGTGGAAATTCCCTGCATCCTCAGAAGGGTCGTGCCCGCCATGGCGGTCAGGACGACCAGCGCGATGGTCGGCCACAGACCGATGACGTCGCCGACCTGAATGAAGAGGGCGATCTCGATGATCGGGACGACGACGAAGAGTGCGAAGAGTAACGGTGCCATGCTTGCCCTTTACAGCCTGAGGGCTTATGTAGTCACCAGGACGATGGCAGGAAAGGGCCTGGGCGGCAATGCGTCGCGGAAACTGGCCCATCCCGCCGGACTTCTTGCTTCGATAGACGTCCCGGGGATGGCATGAGCCAGGGAATCCAATTCATCGACATTATCTTCCTCGGCCTGGTCGCGGGCTTTCTTGTCCTGCGCCTGCGCAGCGTGCTGGGCCGCCGTACCGGCGAGGAAAAGCAACGGGATGTGCGCGGACGTCCCCTCGAGGATGGCGAGGCCCAGGCGCCGCTTGACGACGACAACGTCGTCGAGCTGCCGGGCCGCGGCACCGCCGGGCGCGGCATGACCTTCGGACCGGTGTCCGACGACGTGGAGGTCGGCTTGACGCGGATCTCCCTGGCCGACCCGTCCTTCGAGCCCGATCGCTTCCTGGGCGGTGCCCGTGCCGCCTTCGAAATGATCGTCGCCGCCTTCGCCAAGGGTGATACGGCGGCCCTGCGGCCGCTGCTGGCCGACGACGTTTATAAGGACTTCGAGACCGCCATTCTCCAGCGGCGGGAGGCCGGAGAGACCATGGAGACGGAAGTCGCCTCCATCAAGTCGGTCGACCTCAAGCGGGCGGAGATGCGTGGCGATACCGCCTTCGTGACCGTGCGCTTCGTCAGCGAGCAGATGATCCTGCTGAAGGACGGGGAAGGCCGCGTGGTGGCCGGGGACCCGACCACCTATGAAACCGTGACCGACGATTGGACCTTCGCCCGCAACTGCGCGTCGCGTGATCCGAACTGGCAGCTGGTCGCCACCGAGACGCCCGAGGACGAGGGCGAGGCCGGTGCCGACGGCGGCGCCGACGCCGAAGCCTGACCGGCCTGCCAGAGGTGCGCCGATGCCCGTCGCGATGACGCCCTGACTCCCCCCTTTCCTGATACGCCTTGCCACGGTCGCGG
>CAZFRK010000054.1:0-13137 GCA_964521375.1 uncultured Rhodobacterales bacterium | reverse complement strand
CGACGCTGTCGGATTCATCGCTTCGCCTATGGGACATGGCGCGCGGCGGTGAAGCCTATGCCGCCGCCCTGCCGTTCACCGCGCGGGCCGCCGCCGTCGGTCCCGAAGGCGGCGTCGTCGCCGCCATCGCCCCGGACGGTCGGGCGACGGTCGGCGCCCCCGACGCCTCGGCGACGCTTCCCCTTCTGCCCGGCGTCTCCACCGCCCAGGCGGTGGCCGCCGTCCGCGGCACGGCGCTGTTCGGCCTGTCCGACGGTCGCCTCCTGCCGGTATCGGCGGATGGCACCGCCGCCCCCGCCCTGCCACTGGGCGGCGCCGTTTCCGCCCTGGAGGCGGTCGGCCCCGACACCGCCGTCGCCGGATTGACCTCCGGCGCGGTGATCGTTCTGGCCCGCCGGGACGGGGCCTGGACCGAGGCCGCGCGGTGGTCCCTGAACGCCCCCGTTTCGGCGCTGGCGACCGGCGGCGACGGCCTGTTCGCCCTGAGCGGCGGTCAGGCGTTCTCCCTGGCGCCAGGCGGCGCCGTGGCCTGGAGCCGCCCCGCCGACGGCGCCGCCGCCCTGGCCGTGGTCCCCGACACCGGAGTGGCGCTTCTGAGCGGCTCTTCCGTGCGCCTTCTGGCCCTGGACGACGGTCGCGACCTGGGCCGCCTGACCGCGCCGGTCGAGGCGCCGACGGCCCTCGCCGGTCCCGGACCGGGCCGCCTGCTGGTGGCCGGGGCGCAGGGCCGCGCCGCCGTGCTCGCCGTGCCCTCCGGCACGCCGCTGGTCAGCCTCTATTCCACGCGCACCGGCTGGGCCGCCATCGACCCGGCGGGGCGCTTCGACGGCACCGACCGCAGTGTCCGCGACGTGGCTTGGGACGTCGATGGGCGGCTGCTCGACATCGACCGCTTCGCGCGCCGCTATTTCGAGCCGGGGCTCGCCGCCAAGGCGCTGGCGGCCAGCGACGCGCCGATGCTGACCGCGCCCGGAGGCGCCATGGACGACGGCCTGCTGCCGCCGCCCGAGGTGACCTTGGAGGCGCCCGCCTCCGCCGCCCCCGGCGACACCCTGACCCTGACCGTCACCGCCGCGGTCTCCGGCGCCCCGGCGGCGGGCGAGGATCCCACGCTCTGGCTGTTCCGCAACGGCAAGCGCCTGCCCGCCGCGACCATCGGCCCGCGCGGGCAGGAGCGCCGGGGCCAGGGCACCGCCTGGACGTGGGAGGCCCGGGTCCCCGTCGAGACGGGCGACGCCGTTTTCGAGGCCGTGGTCCTGACCATGAACGACATCCAGGTCTCCTCCGGCCCGCGCGAGGTCGCCGTCGCGGCGACCGCCGCCAAGCCGACGCTGATGATCAGCGGCGTCGGCATCGACGCCTACGCCGGTCCCAGCTTGGCGCTGAACTTCGCCGTCGCCGACGCCGAGGCCGTCACCGACGCCTTCCTGGACACCCAGGTCGGCGGCCTGAGCAACGACGCCCGCGTCGCCGTCCTGACCCTGGACCAGGAGGCGACACGCCAGTCCATCCTGGCCCGCCTGGAGCAACTGCGCTCCAGCCGCCCCAGCGACATCCTGATGGTGTTCCTGTCGGGCCATGCGCGCGCCATCGGCGCCGACTGGTACTTCCTGCCCAGCGAGACCCTCAGCCTGGCCCATGACGAACACGTCCGGCAAGTCGGCATCTCCGCCGAGGAGTTGGCCCAGGCCCTGACCTCGGCCCCCGCCGAACGCGTCGTCCTGATCATCGACGCCTGCCAGTCGGGGGCCGCCGTCGGCGCCTTCGAGACCTTCGGCCAGCGGCGCGCCCTGAACGGCGTCGCCCAAAGCAGCGGCGTCACGGTCATGGCGGCGACGCGCGCCGACCAGTTGGCGCCGGAATATTCCGACCTCGGACACGGCATCTTCAGCTACACGCTGCTCAACGGACTTCAGAAGAACGCCAACGGCACCTACAACGCCGACCGCTGGCCGGAGGACGGCCAGGTCATGGTCGGCGAATTGCGGCGCTACGTGGAGACCTACGTGCCGCTGCTGGCGCGCCAGTTGGATCAGAAATACCAGAGCACGGGACGCGGCACGGCCCTGGCGGACCGCGCGCCCGTGACGCCGACGAGCACGCCGGTCGCCTCAGACTTCGCCATCCGCTGAGGCCGCCATGTCCGCAGCCCTTTTCGACAGTCTGCGACGTTTCGGGGTCCTGCTGCTGATCCCGGTGGCCCTGCTGTTCGCCTTCCTGCCGCCGGTGGAGCGCCTGGACCTGGCGGTCTTCGACGCCCAGTCCCGCCTGCTCCGCGCGCTCGCGCCGCGACCGGCGCCGCGCCCCGACCCTGTGCTGATCGGCATCGACGAGGCGACCTATCGCGCCCTGCCCGAACCCTTCGCCCTATGGCACGACCACATCGCCGCGCTTCTCGAAGGACTGGTCGCCGCCGGGGCCGGACCCATCGGCTTCGACATCGTCCTGCCGGACCGGTCGTTCGACGCCCTCCTGCCGGGCCGCGACCGCGCCCTGATGGCGGCGCTTCTGAAGGCTCGGCGCGGCGGTCCGATCATCCTCGGCATCACCGTCGACGACAGCGGACGGCCCAGGCCGGTCCATCCACCGCTGCTCGCCGCCACCGGTCCCAAGGGGCACGCCTTCGTCCTGTGGCGCCTGGACCGCGACCGCGTGGTGCGCCGCTTCACGCCCCTCCTGACGCCGGGCGATCCCGACAGCCGCGTCCTGGTGGGCGCCATGCTGGAGGCCATGGGCCGCGCCCCGCGTCCCGGCCTGATCGACTACACCGTCGGTCCGGCCTGGACCTATCTGCCCCTGCATGAGGTTCTCGACCACGTCCGGTCCGGGGACGGCGGGTGGCTACGCGAACGCTTCGACGGCCGCCCCGTCTTTCTGGGCACCGTCCTGCCCTTCGAGGACCGACGCCTGCAACCGGTCGATCTGGCGGCCTGGGAACCCGACGTGCGCAACGTGCCCGGCGTGCTGATCCACGCCCAGGCGCTGCGGGCGCAGATCGCCGGGTCGGTTCCCCGACCGTTGCCCGGCTGGGCCACCCCGCTCATGGCCCTGGCGGCGTTGCTGCTGTGGCGCTTCGGAAGCCGTTCAGGGGTCGGCGTGATGGTCCTGCTGGGAACCACGGCGGGACTGCTGGTCCTGTCGACGGGACTTCTGTACGAGGGCGTCGTCCTCGCCATCGCTGCCCCGCTGCTGACCGCCGCCACCACCCTGGCCGCCCGCTCGGTGGTCGAATCCCTAGCCGCCGTCGCCGAGAAGCGGCGTCTGCGCTCGCTTTTTTCCGGCTATGTCAGTCCAGACGTCCTCCACGACCTGCTGGCGGGCAAGGCCGACGCCGGAACCGCCGGACGCCGCCGCGAGGTCTGCCTGCTGTTCTCCGACATCCGCGGCTTCACCACCCGGTCGGAGAAACTGGCGCCGGAGGCCGTGGTCACGCTGCTCAACCGCTATTTCGAGGAAATGGTGGCCGCCATCCACAGCCACGGCGGGACGGTCGACAAGTTCATCGGCGACGGCCTGATGGCTTTTTTCGGCGCCCCGCAGGCCCTGGACAATCCCGCGGCGGCGGCCTTCGCCGCCGGGCGCGAGATGCTGGAGCGCCTGGACCGCCTCAACGACGCCCTGCGGGCCGAGGGCGACCAGCCGATCGCCATCGGCATCGGCCTGCACCTGGGACCCGCGGTGATCGGCAACGTCGGCCCCGCAGAACGCCACGAATACACCGCCATCGGCGACGCCGTGAACACCTGCTCGCGCGTCGAGGGCCTGACCAAGTCGCTGGGCTGCCCCCTGCTCGTCACCGACACCGTCGCCGCCGCCCTGCCCGACGACCCCGGATTACGCCCACTGGGCGAAGTCCCCATCAAGGGACGCGCTCCGGTCCGGGTCCTGGGGTGGACAGGGCACGACCGGGCGACCGATACTTCCCCAACCGCTCCGCAGACGGAAGGAACCCCGCCATGATCCGCCTGTCCCGCCTGTCCTGCCTGTCCTGCCTGCTCCGTTTCCGCCACTTGATCCGCTGCCTGACCGCCGCCGCCTTTCTGGCCCTGCCGACGGTCGCCGCCGAGGCCGCCGAGGGCGGCGCCATGATCGCCGACCTTCAGGGGTCCGTGACCCGCGACGGACGCCCCCTGGACCTGTTGATGGAGGTCGCGCCGGGAACCGTCCTGACCCTCGCCGACGGCGCCTCGGTGACCCTTCTGGCCCTGGTCGACGGGGCGGAAACCACGGTGACGGGACCGGGCACGGCCACCGTCGGCGCCGACGGCGTGACCGCCGACGGCGGCGCCGTCGCGGTATCCAGCATGCCCGCCGTGGCCAGCCTGTCCCTGCGCACCGACGACTACCAGCAGGCCGCCGTGGTCATGCGCGGCGCGGTCGGCGAGAGCGTTTCCGGTCTGGCGCCCGACGGCGGCGTGGTCCTTGCCCCGCCGGTCCTGAGCTGGCGCCAGCAGACCCCGAAGGCCTGCGCCGTCACCCTGCGCGACGACGGCGGAACGGACATCCTGGAGACCTCCACCGACGCCGGATACGCCGTCCTGCCGTCCGACCTGGCGTTGCCGCCCGGCACCGTCGTTCACTGGAGCCTGGACTGCGGCCAGGGAGAAGCGCGCGAAGCCGTCTTCGCCATGGCCGACGCCGACCTGACGGCCCGCTTCACCGACGCCCGACCGGAGGCCGACGCGCCTTTCGCCCATCGCGTCGCCTATGCCCGCGCCTTGGCCGCCGCCGGACTGGAGGCCGACGCCAAGCGCGCCTTCCATCATCTGGCGGAGGAGCGCCCGGACAGCCTGCACCTGAGGGTCCTGGGCGGCCTGCCGTTGCAGGGGCCGATCCCCGCCGCGCCCTGAGGCACCGCCCGTGTCCCTTTTCTCGCCCCCCGCCGTCGACGAGCGCCCGGAGGCCCAGGCGGAACGCACCATGCTGCTGTTCCGCATCGGCCAGACCGGCGTCCTGATCCATTCCACGCTCATCGGCGCGGCCCTCTATATGTTCTGGGACCATATCGAGACGCCGATCCTGGTCGGCTGGGCCGCCGTCATGTGGGGCATCACCGCCTGGCGGGCCACCTATTGCCGCCGGGTGACCCGCCGCGCCCCACCGCCGGACGCCCTGCCGCGCTATCAGGTCCTCTACGACCGCATGATTCTGATGACCGGGGTCTGGTGGGGCGTCGGCACGACCCTGCTGTTCGTTCCCGGCCACCCGGCCCTGCAAGCCTTCCTCGCCCTGTTGGTCGGCGGCACGGCGGCGGGCGCGGTGGGAACCTTGTCGGGGCGCCTGGGAACGGTGCACCGCGCCCTCCTGCCGTCCCTAATCCCGCTCAGCGCCAATTTCCTGCTGCGCAGCGAAACCAAGGAGACCTTCGCCATCGGCCTGCTCATGCTGCTGTTCCTCGCCGCCCTCAGCGTGGTGGCGCGGAACTTCAACACCAGCATCGCCGAATCCCTACGCCTGCGCTACGAACTGGCCGACAAGTCCCGTGCCCTGGAAGCCGACATCGCCCACCGGGAACGCGTCGAGGCGGACCTGCGCGAGGCCAGCCGCGTGGCCAAGGCCGCCGTCGCCGCGAAAAGCCGCTTCCTGGCCCGCGCCAGCCACGACCTGCGCCAGCCCCTGCACGCTCTCGGCCTGCTCGTCGCTTCGCTGGACCGCCGCCTGAAGGTTCCCGAGGACCGCGAGATCCTGTGGCGCATCGACCAGTCGGTCGAGGCCATGTCGCTGCTGTTCAACGCCCTGCTCGACATATCCCGCCTCGACGCCGGGGCGGTTCATCCCGAGGTCCGGTCCTTCCGCCTGGACGACCTGCTGGCGCCGATGATCGACGAGTTCCGCCTGCTGGCCGAGGTCAAGGGCCTGACCCTGCGGCATGTTCCATCGCAGGCGGTGGTGCGTGGCGATCCGGGCCTGCTGTCGGCCATCCTGCGCAACCTGATCAGCAACGCCATCCGCTATACCCCGCGGGGCAAGGTGCTGGTCGGCTGCCGCCGGGTCGGCGCCGACGCTGTCAGGATGGAGGTCCACGACACCGGCATCGGCATTCCCGAAGACCAGCAGGCCCAGGTGTTCGAGGAGTTCGTCCAGATCACCCGCGGCGACAACGAAAAATACGGGCGGTTCGGACTCGGCCTGTCCATCGTCCGCCGCCTCGCCGAGGTCCTGGACCATCCGCTCGCCCTGCGCTCCCAAGAGGGACGGGGCTCCTGCTTCAGCGTCGTCCTGCCGCGCGCCCAGGCATCGGTCGGCGGCCTCAACCTCCAGACCGCCGGGGGCGTGCGGCGGGTGTCCCTGGACGGCCTGCGGGTGCTGGTGGTCGACGACGAGGAAGATATCCGCGAGGCCACGGCCAGCCTGCTCGGCGACTGGGGCGCCGTCGTGACGACGGCGGAAGACGGACAAGGCGCCCTCGACGCCATCCGCCGAGAGGGACCGCCGGACACCGTCCTCTTGGACCTGGATCTGCCGGACATGGACGGACGGGCCGTCATCGCGGCGCTGCGGGCCGATCACGGCTCCGGACCGGCGATCATCCTGATGACCGGGGATATCCTGGCGCAACCGCGCAAGGACGACCCGCCGCTTCTGCACAAGCCTGTTCCGGCGGCGCGCCTACGGACGCTGCTCAACCGGTCGGCGCGTCGCCGGGCGACGAGTTGACGCTGCCGACGGCCAGCAACGGCCCGGCGATCAGCGCCGCCTGGGTGCGGTTTTGCACGCCCAAGGCCCGTAGGATGGCCGACACGTGCACCTGGACGGTGGTCACGGAAATATTGAGACGGTTGGCGATGCCTTTGTTGGACTCGCCCTGGTGGATCAGTTCCAGCACTTCCCACTGACGCCGCGTGAGAAGGTGCATGCCCTCGGTCCGCCCGCCTTCGGGCAGGGCGGTGACGATCTCGCCCGCCAGGACGGCCTGGATGGCTTCGCGCAGATGCGCCTCGCTGGCCCGTTTGGCCACATAACCGTTGGCGCCACGCTCCAGCACAGCCGCGATGACCGATTCCGCCGTATGGACAGAAACGACCAGGATCGGCGCCAACGGACACAAGGCCCGAAGCGCGTCCATGACGTCCAGGCCCGAGGCATCCCCCAATTGAAGGTCGAGGACGATCAGCCCAGGTTCCTCGCCCAGGCGCACCGCGTCCATGGCTTCGGTCAGACTTTCCGCCTCGACGATATCGGCGTCTGGCAGCAGATCCCGCAGGATCTGCGCATGGCCCCTCCGGACGACGGCGTGATCATCCAGTACCAAAATGCGCATTGTGACGGTCCCAGCCCCTCACCCATACCCCTGGCCAACCTCAAGGGTACTATAGGGGCCACCGACAACGCCCGCATTCAAAAGAAGCTACATGGAATCAATTACCATCTTTGGTCTAGCCGTGAACCGCTTTTCCGGCACCGGCTCACACCCCCGACTCGCCCCGACCGGCCCGGACGGATGACGAAACTCCGCCCAAGGATTTACACCGCCGGAATGACCTTACCCCACCGCCGTCAGATGGTTGTCCCAATGCAGGCTGTCGAGCCAAGCCCCGCCGACCGGCCTCTCGACGCCGTCCAGGGCGGTGATCGCGCCGCCCCCGCCACTGGTGACGAGGAAGCCGCCGGGCCGTCCGTCGGCGGCCACGCCGCAGCCGTCCGGAGCCTCGGCGGCCCACAGGAAACGCTTTTCGGTCAGCGACCAGAAGGTCACCAGACCGCCGCGCGGATGCGACGCCGCCGCCACCGTGCCCGAAACGTCCACCGCCGCGCTGCCGCAGTAATTGCGCATGCGGGCCTGGATGGCGTCCGGGGCGCTCAGCCAATGGGCCTCGCCGCCGCGGCGATGGACCAGGACCAAGGGCGGACGGGCGCGCGGGTCACCCTCGAACTGGGCGACGATGACCACCTCGCCGTCGGGTCCGACGCCCAGATGGCGCATGCTGGCCTGATGGTTCTCCGGGGCCGGGGCGACCTGCTCCAGGATGGCGCCGCTCTCACGGTCCAGATAGGTCAGCGACGGGCGCATGCGGTCCAGGTTGAGCTTCGCCCGCCCCATGTCGGGATGGGTAAGGATGCCGCCCACGGCGACCACCATGGTCCGCTCGCCGTCGATCAGGCGGACGTCATGCGGACCGATGCCTCCGGCCTTCATCTCGCCGACGCGGCGGTAGCCGTCGGTGGCGTCATAGACGCCGATGACGCCGACATCGGATTCCTCCTGGTCGAAGGCGTTCTCGGGCGCGAACAGAACCTTCCCGTCGGCGGTGAAGGTGCCGTGGCCGTAGTAGTGGCGCCCCGGCGCGGCGTCGATCACCCGCGTCCGCCGTCCCTCGACCACGTCGACGATGGCCATGAAGCGTCCCGGTCGACGGGCGAAGGCGACCACTTCCGGCGTGCCCGGACGGCGGACCGAGGCATGGCCGCGCCCCGGCAGCGGCACGTCGAAGGCGCGCCGCCCGTCGGCGGTGAACCCGGCGAAGCGGTGCTCCCCGGCGTCGGTGGCGCAGGCGCTGACATACAGCCCGGAGGCCGCGCGGGCGGGCGACAGCCGCACCCCGGCGAGCGCCGTTCCGGCGGCGGCCATGGCGAAAAACTGGCGGCGGTTCAAAAGCATGGCGTCAATCCCCGTCAAGAGCGTTGAACCCCAGCACGAGGCCCAGGCGGTCGGCGGCGCGCTCGGCGGCCAACTGACGCAGGGCACCGGCTTCGGTCGCCAGCTTGTCGAGGGCCTCGCGGTGGGTTGGATCGGCCAGCGCCTCGGCCATGGAGGCGGGCAAGGAGGCCGCCGTGGCCCGCGTCTGGGCGAAAGCCCGTTCCAGAAGGACGGCCAGCTTGGGGTCGGCCTCGCGCAGCGGCGGCAGGAACGTCGCGTCGTAGAGTTCCACCAGGGCATCCAGGTTGACGACGATGTTGCGCAGGGACCGCCCGGCATGGGGACTTTCGGCGATACCGCCCGCCAGCGGGTCCTGAAGCTTGTATTCGCGGATCAGCTTCAGCTCGCCGCTGAAGCCGCCGAGCAGCATCCCCGCGACCTCGTCCGGATTACCCAGCATGTCGGAGCCTCCGGCGGCGGCGTCCCGCATGTCGGCGCCCCAGGACTCGCCGCCGTCCCGCCACCCCTTCACCATCTCCTCGGCGATGGCGTCGATGTTGCCGGAGACCGCCGCCATCAACTCGCAGGCGTAGCCCGAGGGCGCCTCGCCGGCGAAGGCCAGCCGCTCGACCACCGGCAAGCCCTGGATCGCGACGCTGGCGAAGGTGAAGCCGTTGGGCTTGAAGATGTCGCGCGGCTGCTCCGCCAACACCTTGTCCACCTGCTCCGGCCCCGCGTTGCGCTTGTCGGGCCAGAACTGGATGCGGTGGCGCCGATTGAAGGATTGGATCGGCCCGAAGGCCAGATGCTGAAGCCCCATCCAGCCGTCCATGGCCTGCTGGTAGGCGGCCCGCACGTCGGCCAGGGACGCGGTCCCGGCGCAGAAGCCGGAGGCCACCCGCGACAGATGGGCGGCACCGGCGGCGAAGGCCTCGTGCCGCGGCAGGATATGATCGTCCAGGGCGGCGACGATCAGCGGCCCGAAGTCGGTCCGATGGTCGGCGGCGGCGGACGCCTGGGGCAGTCCCAAGGCGACGCCGCCCAGGACGGCCAGGGTCCGGAAAACGGCTTTCAGGGTCATCGGCGTCCTCACAGAGAGTTCAGGAAGGCGAGCATCGCCGCGCGATCGGCCTTGGGCATGGCCCGGAAGGCCTCGCGGGAAGGCTCCGCCTCGCCACCGTGCCATAGGATGGCTTCGGTCAGGGTCCGGGCCCGCCCGTCATGCAGGAAGAAGGTATGGTCGCTGACGGCCTTGGTGGCGCCGATCCCCCACAGCGGCGGCGTCTTCCATTCGCGCCCCGACGCCACGCCCTCGGGCCGTCCGTCGGCCAGCCCCTCGCCCATGTCGTGCAGCAGAAGGTCCGTGTAGGGCCAGATCAGCTGGTCCCGGAACTCGGGCTCGACGCCGTCGGCCAGAGTGCGGAACTTGGGCGTGTGGCAGGCGACGCAGTCGGCGCCGTAGAACAGATCCTTGCCGCGCAGGACCTGGGGGTCATCGGCGCCGCGGCGGGCCGGAACCGCCAGGTGGCGGCTGTAGAACAGCACCAGATCGGTGATCTCCTGGTTGGCCTCCAGACCGGCGTACTGGTCGTCCCCGCCGTGCGGGGCGGCGCGGCAGTCGGCCTGCGCCTCCATGCATTCGCCCCAGCCGTCGGGATGGAACGGCGTCGAGACGCCGATGTCCCCGGAGAAGGCGCCCTGGTTCTGGATGTCGAGGGTTGCCGCCCCCGCCTTCCAGCCGAACCGCCCGATCTCCACCTTTTCGGTCGCCGGGTTCCAGGTCTGCTGGGGACGTCCGGAAATGCCGTCGCCGTCGGCGTCCTCGGGGTCGGCCTTGGCCAGAACCTGGGCCTCGGGCACCGCTTCCAGAAGCCCCAGGCCGATCATCTGCGGGGCGACGCGCGGCGACAGCATGACCTCGGGGTCCATGGGACCATAGCCCAGGTCGGTGACGGTGTAGGTCGGCGCGCGCAGGGTCACGGTCTCGCCGCCCGCCAGGTCCATGGGCACATCCTCGTAGGTGATGTGCATACGCCCCTCGGCGGCATGGCCCTGGATGGCGAAGTCCTGCAACTGGCCGCCGTAGACGGGGTCGGGAATGACGTTGACGCGGTGTTCGGCGATCAGCCGCTTTTCCGCGTCGGTTCGCGGCGGCACCGACAGGCGCAGGAACATGGAGACGGCGGTATCGTCGGGATAGTTGGCGCTCGGCGGATGGCCGCGTCCATCCTTCAGATGGCAGTGCTGGCAGGACTTGGCGTTGTAGAGCGGCCCCAGGCCGTCGGCGGCCTTGGTCGAGGACGGCGGCGACACCCAGATGCGCTTGAAGAAGCCGTTGCCGACCTTAAACCGCAATTCCCGCTCGAAGGCCATGTTGGCCGAGCTGAGGGAAAAGGCGTTGCGGTTGAGACTCTTGAAATGCGTTCCCTCGCCGCCCTGAAGGACCTCGCCCGGCTCCGGGGCGGAGAAATCCGTCGTCGGCGCCAGCGACACCTCGCCGGAAGCGGCCTGGGGGGCCGCCTGGGAGACCGCCGGATCGGCGGCGAAAGCGACGCCGCACCCCATGCAGAGCGCGGCGACGGTCATGGTGACAAGACGATTGGTCATGAACCCTCTCTCGGTCGTCATGGCGCGACCGTTGATCGTGACGCCGCCCCGCCCCGCCGGTGCAGGGCGGGAGCGGGGCGACCGTCCGTCGTGCTTACTGGAACACCGATTCCGGGTTGTCCAGGCTGTCGGATCCCTCGAAGGAGGCTTCCAGGCCCAGAACGGCGACCACCTTCTCGATGCCGCGGGTCTGCGCGGTCAGGGAGTCGACGGCGGCCTGGATCTTGGCGTTGCCCGACGGATTGTCGGCGCCGAGCATCTGGTCATAGGCCTCGCCGCCCTTGGCGGTGTCCACCAGGGTCCCCATGGAGTCCATGGTGGCGGCCAGCTTGGCGACCATGTCCTTGTGGGCGCCGTCGTCCTTGGCCGCGACCAGATCGCCGAGCGCCGGGCCTTCGACCACGGACCCGTCGATACGCTCGTAGCGGCCCAGGTAGACGTTCTGGATGCCCTTGGCGTCGTAATAGTGGCTGTAGTGCGTGTTGTCGGAGAAGCAGTCGTGCTCTTCCTCAGGGTCGTGCAGCATCAGGCCCAGCTTCATGCGCTCCCCGGCCAGTTCGCCGTAGGACAGGCTGCCCATGCCGGTGACGATGGCGCTCATGCCCTTGGTCTCGTCGGCCATGACGGCGGCGCGCGCCTCGCCGTCCTTGCTCCAGGCGGCGACCATCTCCTCCAGGTCGTCGATCAGCAGGTCGGTGGCGGTGACCAGATAGGCGGCGCGGCGTTCACAGTTGCCGCCGGTGCAGGCCGAGGTGTCGAAGTCGCTGGCCGGGCGGGCGCCGGCGCCCGGGCCGGTGCCGTTCAGGTCCTGGCCCCACAGCAGGAATTCGATGGCGTGGTAGCCGGTGGCGACGTTGGCCTCGATGCCGTCGACCTCATGCAGGGTGGACTGCAACAGCTCCTTGGAGATGGTCGTCGCGTCGATGGTCTCGCCGCTGAGCGTCAGCGTGGGGTTGGCGATGACGTTGGCGGTGAACGCCGGGTTTTCGGCCGATTCCTCGCCATAGGCGCCGGTGTCCACATAGTCGATCAGGCCTTCGTCCAGCGGCCAGGCGTTCACGCGGCCTTCCCAGTCGTCGACGATGGCGTTGCCGAAGCGATAGACCTCGGTCTGCTGGTAGGGCACGCGGGCCTTCACCCAGGCGTCTCGGGCCGCCGCCAGGGTCTCCTCGGTCGGCGTGGCCACCAGGGCGCCGACGGCCTCGCGCAGCGCGCGGGCGGACAGCAGGGAGTCCTCGTACCCGGCGTGGGCGATGTCGGCATAGGTGGTCAGAACCGCCTTGGAGTCCGCCGCCGCCGCCGGAGCGGTCAGGGCGGGCACGGCCAGGACGAGGCCGATCGCGGTCAGGGCCGCCTTCGCGTTTTTCATATCATTCCCCTTGAACGAACATGGACACTGCGGCCCAACGTGCAGCAAGTGATAATGACTTGCAATATTAAATTTCCGCGCCGCGAAAGGCCGCCGGACGGAAAAACCGGGCGCGGAGGGGAAC
Source organism: uncultured Rhodobacterales bacterium (assembly GCA_964521375.1). Classification (GTDB taxonomy): domain Bacteria; phylum Pseudomonadota; class Alphaproteobacteria; order Rhodospirillales; family Rhodospirillaceae; genus CAZFRK01. Next base: position 459 of record CAZFRK010000054.1, on the reverse strand, counting down.
CGCCACCCGGCATGCACACTTATTCTGCGGCGGCGAGGAAAGCCGGGCCGCCGGAGGACTCACCCGAGGACGCTTCCGGCGGCGCCGACGGCCCCAACAGCCGCAAGGCGCGCTCCACCGCCGCCCGGCTGTGTCCGGGAAGCGGCAGGAACGGCTTGGCGCCGCGCTGGCAGTTCTTCTTCAGGTGGTCCAGGGCCTCATGACTGACGCAGGTCACGGCGCAGAGCACCACGTCGCTCTGGGACACCGCCCCGGCCAGGCGCGGACAGCCGTCCTCGACCCCGCCGTCATGATGGAGCAGGCGCCCGTTGCAGCGCGCCACCAGGGCGTCGAGGTGGGGGATGACGTTGGGCTTGCCGCCGACCAGCAGGATGCGTCTTTGCTCCAGGTCGGGCAGCGGCGTCGCCCCCTGGTCGGCCCGCCGCGCGCCGTCGTGGTGGGCGGCCTGGCGATCGGACC
>CAZFRK010000053.1:0-13351 GCA_964521375.1 uncultured Rhodobacterales bacterium | reverse complement strand
GGTCCGGCGATGGGCGATGATGCGCCGCGTATCGGCGACGATCTCCTGGGCGCGCCCTGAGGCGATCCACTGGCGGACGACCTCGACCGTCAAGGGTGGCGCCATCCAGCACGACAGACGGACCGCGTTGGCCATGCGGCCCAATAGCGCGCCAGGGGCCGTCACGAAGCCCACCCGCAGGCCGGGGGCGAGAGTCTTGGCCGTGGTGACGATATGGATGGTCCGCTCCGGGGCCAGGGTGACGAAGGGGGGCGGTCGTTCGGGCAGCAGCAGGGCGTAGAGATCATCCTCGATGAGGGTCACGCCGTAGCGTTCACAGATGGCGACGATCTGTCGGCGTCGTTCCTGGGACATGATCGCCGCCGTCGGATTTTGCAGCGTCGGAACCGTGTAAAGGGCGCGCGGGGCATGGGTGCGGCAGCATTCCTCCAGGGCGTCGGGGCGGATCCCTTCGGCATCCAGGGCGACGCCGTGCGGGCTGAGACGCATTTCCTGGGCCAGGGCCTTGAAGCCGGGGAAGGTCAGGGCTTCGCAGGCCACAGAGTCTCCGGGACGACAGAGGGCCGAGAGCGCCGCGCCGAGCGCGTGCTGCGCGCCGGCGGTGACGATCACCGACTCGGGGCGGACGGAGACGCCGCTTTCGGCCAGCCAGGCGGCTCCGGCGGCCCGATGGTTCGGCAGTCCGGCGTCGGGCTGGTAGGGCAGGAGGCGGTCGAGGCCATTGGAGCGCGCCAAGTCGGCCAGGGTCTCGGCCAGGATGCGGTCACGCCCCGTCAGGACCGGATAGTTCAGGCTGAGGTCGATCGGTCCCGACTCGTCGATCGGTACGACGGCGTAGTTGTCGTCGCGGAAGACGTCGGGGTCCGGCGCGGCGACGAAGGTGCCCCGCCCCACGGTTCCGTGGATCAGACCGCGTTGGCGGGCTTCCGTATAGGCGCGGGTGACGGTCGTGACGGTCACGCCCAACCGGAACGCCAAGTCCCGATGAGTGGGGAGGCGCGTGTCCGGCGGCAGGGTTCCGTCGTCGATGGCGTCCGCCAGGGCGTCGGCGATGGCCTTATAGGTCGGGCCAGAACGGCCGGTGAGGTTGGGGGTCCAATTTGTCATAGTGACAATCTAAGCGTTGACTGGGACAATTCGTCAAGGCAATTCTGCGGAAACGCAGGAAGTGGAGGATTGTCATGGTTAATTGTACTACTCCAATGGCGGGTCCATCACCGTCGGAACTGATCCGGGACGGCTTTGTCCTGATCGCGCGAGGGATTGCCTCTTGGTTCGCGCGGATCCACCATGCCCTGGAGGTCGCGCGGGCGAAGCGTGACCTTAGGGAACTCGACGACAGGCAGTTGCGCGACATCGGCCTGCGGCGGGACGATATAGACTCTCTGTTCCGGGACCGTTGACCCATGCCGACTTATCCGTTCTTCCAGGTCGATGCCTTCACCACCCGGCCTCTGGCCGGAAACCCCGCGGCGGTCATGCCGCTGGAGTCCTGGTTGCCCGACGAGACCATGCAGGCCATCGCCCAGGAGAACAATCTGTCGGAGACGGCCTTTTTCGTGCGCGAGGCCGAAGGGGTCTACGCCATCCGCTGGTTCACGCCGCAATTGGAAGTGCCCCTGTGCGGCCATGCCACGCTCGCGAGTTCGTTCGTTCTGTTCGAACAATTGGGCTATGGCGGTAAGACAATCACCTTTCGGACCCGGGAACGTGGTGACCTGATCGTGCGGCGGGAGGCCGACGGTCGGATTGTCATGGATTTCCCGGCGGCGAAAACGCGAACCTCCATCATTCCCGAAGGACTGGACCGCGTCCTGGGCGCCCGTCCGCTGGAAGTGATGAAGGTGAAGGAAGACGACCTCCTGGTGGTGCTCGGCTCCGCGCGGTCGGTTCGCGACTTGACGCCCGTGCTGTCCGCCCTGCCGCGTGTGAACGCGCGCGGCGTCATCGTCACCGCGGAGGCCGACGATACGGACGAGGCGGATTTCGTCTGCCGCTATTTCGCCCCCGGCTGGGGCATCGCCGAGGACCCGGTCACGGGGTCGATCCACACGTGGCTGGTGCCCTTCTGGGCAAAACGTCTGGGCAAGGACATCCTGGTGTCGCATCAGGTGTCGCCGCGCGGCGGGGTGCTCTATTGTCGGGACGCGGGCGACCGCACCGAAATCGCCGGGTACGGTGTCCTGACGGTCAAGGGAGAGTTTTCGCTATGAGCGCCTGCGCGCCCCTGTCCGTGCCGTTCGCGCTGCCCGACGCGGCGTCGCTGGAGGCGGCATGGCCGGTGGTGCGGGCCGTCCTCCCAGAGACGCCGCAGTACGCTTGGCCGCTGCTGGCCGAGCGGTGCGGCTGCGTGGCATGGGTGAAGCACGAGAATCATACGCCCATCGGCGCCTTCAAGGTGCGCGGTGGTCTGACCTACATGCGCCACTTGCGCGAGGCCCAACCCTGCGTCGGCGGCATCGTCACGGCGACGCGGGGCAATCACGGACAATCCGTGGCCCTGGCGGCGCGGCGCGAAGGGTTGACGGCCACCGTCGTCGTGCCGCACGGCAACAACCCGGAGAAGAACGCGGCCATGCGGGCCTTCGGGGCGGAGTTGGTCGTTTACGGCGAGGACTTCCAGGCCGCCGCCGACCACGCGCTGACCTTGGCGTCGACCCAGGGTCTGCACATGGTTCCGTCCTATCACCCGTGGCTGATCGAGGGCGTCGCCACCTATGCCATGGAGTTCCTTCGGGCCGTCCCGGACATGGAGGCGGTGTTCTTGCCCATCGGCATGGGATCCGGCATCAGCGGCATGGTCGCCGCCAAATTGGCTCTCGGCCATCCGGTGAAGATCTTCGGGGTGGTCGCCGAGGGTGCCCCGGCCTACGCCCTGTCGTTCCGGGAAGGCCGCGTGGTGCCGACTGAAAAGGCCGCGACGGTGGCCGATGGCATCGCCTGCCGTCACCCTGACGCGCGCGCCCTGGAAGTCATGCTCGACCACGTGGCGGACATCATCACGGTGCGCGACGATGAAATCCTGGCCGCCATGCGGGCGCTGCTGCACGATACCCACAATCTGGCGGAAGGCGCCGCCGCCGCGCCCCTGGCCGCGCTTCTCAAGACGCGGGACAGATGGCGGGGGCGGACGGTCGGCCTGCCCTTGACCGGCGGCAATGTCGATGCCGCCCAGTTGCGTGACCTGTTGACGGAGGAGTGACCCCGTGACCGAGGACCTGTTTCGCGCCGACTCCTATGCCCAGAGCTGTGACGCGACGGTCGTTCAGGCCGACGCGGCGGGCGTCGTCCTTGACCGCACGGTCTTTTATCCCAGCGGCGGGGGACAGCCGGGGGATACGGGGGTGCTGCGCTGGCAGGGCGGCGCCTGCCGTGTGGCCGATACCGTGAAGGATCGCGACAGCGGGGCACTGCTTCATATTCCGGAGGACGGCGCCGTTCCGCCGCCGTCCGGGGTCGCGGTGACGGCGGAAATCGACTGGGAGCGGCGGCACCGTCATATGCGGATGCACACGTGCCTGCATCTTCTCTGCTCCTTGGTCGATGCTCCCGTGACCGGCGGCAACCTGTCGGAGGACAAGGGGCGGCTTGATTTCGACATCGAGGAAAGCCCCGACAAGGAGGCGCTTACCGAGCGTCTCAATGCCTTGGTTCAGGCCAACCACGCGGTCACCTCGAGCTGGATTTCCGCCGAGGAACTGCGCGCCAATCCGGAGATCGTGCGGACCATGTCGGTCAAGCCGCCGGTGTCGGACGACGGGGTGCGCGTCATCCGTATCGACGGCGTCGACTTCCAGCCCTGCGGCGGGACGCATGTGCGGGCGACCGGCGAGATCGGTCGCGTGCGCGTCGGCAAGATCGAAAAGAAGGGCAAGATGAACCGGCGCATCAATATCCATTTCGACGCGCCTTAGCCCTTGTTTCCCGGACGTCGCCCGCGCGGTGGTCGCGGGCGGCGACGCCGCGCCCGTATCGGGATGCCTTTTCGTGTCCGGGGAAATCCCTTAGGGTCCGTAAGGCGGCGGGGTTCCCGCCTGGTACCGGCAGAGAGTGGCGGATGACGCTGACGACGCTCGTCCTCGGGCAACCCTTGCAGATGTGGCTGACGCTCGCGCTCACGCTGGGGGCGGTGGTGCTCTACGTGACCGAGTGGCTGACCCTCGAACTGACCAGCCTGCTCGTGCTGTCCGTGTTGTTGGCCCTGTTCACCGTGGCCCCCGTGCAGCTGATCGGGGCGGAGGGCGTGCTGGACGCGGAGCGCCTGCTGGCGGGGTTCGGAAATCCGGCTCTGATCACCGTGCTGGCCCTGCTGGTCGTCGGCGAAGCCCTGATTCGCACGGGTGCCCTGGACAGTTTGGCCTCCCTGGCCAGTCATCCCCGCCTGGGCCGTGTCGGCGGCTTCGTCCTGGTGCTGGTCGGCGTCGCGGGTCTGTCGGCCTTTCTCAACAATACGCCGGTCGTCGTCATCTTCATCCCCATCCTCCAGGCGTTGGCCAACCAACTCAGCCTGACCGGGTCCCAGGTCATGCTGCCGCTGTCCTATGCCGCCATCCTGGGCGGCATGACCACGTTGATCGGGTCGTCAACCAACCTTTTGGTGTCCAACACCCTCGGCGGACTCGGCGAGCCGCGCCTGGGGTTCTTCGAACACACTCCCATGGCCCTTCTGCTGGCGCTCGTGGGCTTGGCCTTCGTGCTTCTCGTCCTGCCCCGCCTGTTGCCGCGCCGGGCGTCCCTGACCGGGCATGTGACGCGGCACGGCCAGCAGTTCATCAGCCAGATCGTCGTGCCGCAAGACTCCGCGCTGGTCGGTCAGACGGCGGTCGCCGGGCACTTCCGGGACCTTCCCGACGTCACGGTTCGGATGATTCAGCGGGGCGAACACGCCGAACTGCCACCCTTCGACGATTTCGAGGTGCTGGCCGGAGACATTCTCATCCTGGCGGCGCCGCGCGCCGCCCTGGCCGAGGTGGCGGCCCGTCATCCGGGGCACCTGCATCCGCCGAGCCGACTGGGTGTCGATCGCTCGCACGACCGTCTGCGCCGTCATCAGGAAGGCGACGACGAGGACACGGATCGCCCCTCAGGCGCCCAGGACGGCGGGGATAGCGAGAATATCCTGGTCGAGGCCATGGTCACGCCATCCTCGCGCATGGTCGGCGTCAGCCTGGAGCAGTACGGCTTTCATCAACGCTATCGCTGCGTGGCCGTCGGTGTCCTGCGGCGGGCGCGCATGATTCGGGCAAGGATGTCGGACATCCGCCTGGAGTCGGGCGATGTCCTGCTGATCCAGGGCCGCCGTCGCGACATCGACATGGTGCGCGCCGAACGCGACGTGGTGGTCATGTCGGGGACCTGGGACGTTCTGCCGAACCGCGAGAAGGCGGGGCTGTCGGCGGCGATCTTCGGTGGCGCCGTCGTGTTGGCGGCCCTGAACCTCCTGCCCATCGTCGTGGCGGCCCTGGCGGCGGCGACCCTGATGCTGGCCGTCAAGGCGATCAATTTTCGGCAGGCCGTGCGCGCCCTGGACCGCAAGGTGGTGCTGGTCATCGCCACCGCGCTGGCGTTGGGGGAGGCCCTCTACCACACCGGCGGGGCGGCCTTCGTCGCCCACGGCATCGTCGCGGGGCTGCATGGCGCCGGGCCGGGCGCCGTTCTGTCGGTCTTCTTCCTAATGGTTGCCCTGTTCACCAATATCCTGTCCAACAACGCCTGCGCCGTTCTGTTCACCCCTATCGGCCTCAGCCTGGGCCAGGAGATGGGAATAGACCCGCGGCTGTTCGCCATGACCGTGCTGTTGGCCGCCAACTGCTCCTTCGCCACGCCCATGGGCTATCAGACCAATCTTTTGGTCATGGGGCCGGGGCAATACGCCTTCAGCGACTTCGTTAAGGCGGGCCTGCCACTTCTGCTGGTTCTGTGGCTGGCTTTTTCCCTTTTGGCGCCAATGGTCTGGGGTCTGTAGGGCCGACCATCCAGATTGACGGCCCCCGGGGGGCTTCCTACACTTCCGGCCCGAAATCACGCGGCGCCCCGCGGGCGCCTTCAAGAGGGGACAGCGTTCCATGAGCAAGGCCAAGAAGCCGACCGTCCGTCCGGCCAATCCCAATTTCTCGTCCGGCCCCTGCGCCAAGCGTCCGGGGTGGACCGTCGATGCCCTGAAGGATGTCGCCGCTGGTCGGTCGCACCGCGCCAAGATCGGCAAGGCCAAGCTGAAGGAGGTCATCGACCGGTCGCGGGCGATTCTCGGCATCCCCGAGGACTATCGCATCGGCATCGTTCCCGGATCCGACACCGGCGCCGTGGAAATGGCCCTGTGGAGCCTGCTCGGCGTGCGCGGCGTGGACATGCTGGCCTGGGAGAGCTTCGGCGCCGGGTGGGTGACCGACGTCAAGAAGCAGCTCAAGTACGACGACATGCGCGTCTTCGAGGCGCCATACGGGAAGTTGCCCGATCTCGCCGCCGTCGATTTCGATCGCGACGTCGTCTTCACCTGGAACGGCACGACGTCCGGCGTGCGGGTTCCCGATGGCGCCTGGATCGATCGCGACCGCAAGGGGTTGACCATCTGCGACGCCACCTCGGCGGCCTTCGCCATGTCGCTGCCCTGGGACAAACTCGACGTCGTGACCTGGTCCTGGCAGAAGGTGCTGGGGTCCGAAGGCGCCCACGGCATGATCGTCCTCGGCCCGCGCGCCGTGGAACGCCTGGAGACGCACACCGTTCCGTGGCCGATGCCGAAGGTCTTCCGTCTGACCAAGGGCGGCAAGCTGATCGAGGGAATTTTCGTCGGCGAGACCATCAACACGCCGTCCATGCTGGCCGTCGAGGATCAGATCGACGCCCTGAAGTGGGCCGAGGGTATCGGCGGTCTGGACGCCCTGGTCGGGCGCAGCCAAGCCAACCTGGACGTCCTGGAGACCTGGGTGAAGCGGACCCCGTGGGTGGACTTCCTGGCCAAGGACGAAAAGACCCGCTCCTCGACTTCCATCTGCCTGGCCATCACCGCCGACTGGTTCACGGCGCTTGACGCCAAGGATCAGCAGGCCGTGCAGAAGAAGATCGTCGCCCTGCTCGACGCCGAAGGCGTGGCCTATGACATCGGCGCCTATCGCGACGCCCCGGCCGGGCTGCGCATCTGGGGCGGCGGCACCGTCGAGGCGTCCGATATCGAAGCCCTGTGCCCGTGGCTGGAATGGGCCTACGAGCAGGTCGCCGCCGAGGCCGCGAAGTAACGACGACGGTCTTTCCAACCGCATTCACATCAGTCGCGACCGGTCGAAGAAGACTCGAACAGCGTAAGGCGGGCCGGTCGCCCCAAAGGGGGAAATGGTATGGTCAAAGTGCTGGTCAGCGACAAGCTGAGCCCGGCCGCTATCGACGTGTTCAAGGAACGCGGCGTCGGCGTGGACGTCAAGACGGGGCTGACGCCCGACGAACTGAAAGCCATCATCGGCGAGTACGATGGTCTCGCCATTCGATCGGCGACCAAGGTGACGACCGACATCCTGGCGGCCGCCGACAACTTGAAGGTCGTCGGTCGCGCGGGTATCGGCGTCGACAACGTCGATATCCCGGCCGCCAGCGCGCGCGGCGTCGTGGTGATGAACACGCCCTTCGGCAACGCCATCACCACCGCCGAACACGCCATCTCCATGATGATGAGCTTGGCCCGCCGCATTCCGGACGCCAATGCCTCGACCCACGCCGGGAAGTGGGAGAAGTCCAAGTTCATGGGTGTCGAACTCACCGGCAAGACGCTGGGCGTGATCGGCTGCGGCAATATTGGCGCCATCGCTGCCGACCGGGCGCGGGGCCTGAAGATGCGGGTGGTCGCCTTCGATCCCTATCTGTCGTCCGAGCGGGCGGTGGATTTGGGCATCGAGAAGGTGTCGCTGGACGACCTCTACGCGCGCGCCGATTTCATTACCCTGCACACCCCCATGACCGATGGCACGCGGCATATGATCGACGCCGCCGCCATGGCCAAGATGAAGAAGGGGGTGCGCATCATCAACTGCGCGCGCGGTGGTCTGATCGTCGAGGCCGACCTGAAGGTGGCGCTTGAAAGCGGGCAGGTGGCGGGCGCCGCCCTGGACGTCTTCGAGACCGAACCGGCCAAGGAAAACCCCCTGTTCGGCATGGAGAACGTGGTCTGCACGCCGCATCTGGGCGCCTCCACCACGGAAGCCCAGGAAAACGTCGCCCTGCAGGTGGCCGAGCAGATGGCCGATTACCTGCTGACCGGCGCGGTGACCAACGCCATCAACATGCCGTCCGTCTCCGCCGAGGAGGCGCCGCGCCTTAAGCCCTATATGGCCCTGGCCGAACAAATCGGCTCCTTCGCCGGGCAGATCACCACGACGGGCCTCCAGAAGGTGGAGATCACCTTCGAAGGGGCCGCCGCCGGGCTCAACACCCGGCCCTTGTCGGCCATCGTCCTGAAGGGGCTGCTGTCGCCGCTGATGGAAAGCGTCAACATGGTCAATGCCCCGGTGATCGCCAAGGAACGCGACATTCAGGTGCAGGAGAGCAAGACCGATCACTGCCCCGATTACCATACGGTGGTCCGGCTGACCGTCACCACCGAGCGTCAGACCCGGTCGGTCGCCGGGACGCTCTTCGGCGGCTCCATGCCGCGTTTGATCGAGATCAACGGCGTTCCCGTCGAGGCCGATCTCGGGTCCAACGTTCTCTACACGGTCAACGACGACAAGCCGGGGTTCATCGGCAGCCTGGGCACGACCTTGGGAGAAGCCGGACTCAACATCGCCTCGTTCCACCTTGGCCGGGCGTCGCAGGGAGGGCAGGCCATCGCCCTGGTCAACGTCGACCAGGCGGTGGAGGAATCGGTCATCGACCGTGTCCGTGCCCTGCCGCATGTGGTGCAGGCGATGGCCCTTACGTTCTGAGCCGCCCTTCACCATCCTACTTTCCGGTAGTTGTCTGCCCACGTTTGGTTTCCACTGTTCAGACTTCTGTGCCATCCTCTCCCCCTGTGTGAAAGACGCGCGCATTGGGGCGCCCACGTTCCTGAAGGGGGCGTGGGCAGAGGAGGGTGAATGAGCGAAATGGACGTGGCGCCGGTTCCGCCGGTGGATCTCGATGGGATCGAGGAGATCATCGATCTCATCATCGCCGGTCGATTTCAGTCGGTCCCCGACGGAACCGACCGCCTGGGGCGGAAGCTGAAGCAACTGGCCGAAAGCCTCCATGACGCGGCGCGCGGGGAACTGGGCCGCGTCGTCGAGATGTCGGTCAACGCCAATCGGGCCGTGACCTCGACGGCGGAGATGAGCCGGGCCATGCGGGAGGTCGATGGCCGGGCGCATGCCATATCCGCCGCCGCCGAAGAACTGGTCGCCAGCGTTCAGGAAATCTCGCGCAATTCCGATGATGTGGCGGCGGATGCCGAACAGGTTCACCTGACCGCCAGCGACGCCATGCGGGCCAGCGATGACGCCATCGCCTCCATGGAGACCATCACCCAGGCCGTCGCCGACGCCGCGGCGAAGGTCGAAAGCCTGGCCGAGGCATCCTCCAAGATCGGGGAAATCGTCGAGCAGATCGAGGCGATCGCCAAGCAGACCAACCTCTTGGCGCTGAACGCGACGATCGAGGCGGCGCGCGCCGGGGACGCCGGAAAGGGCTTCGCCGTGGTCGCCAACGAGGTCAAGAACCTGGCCTCGCAAACGGCCCGGGCGACCGACGATATCCGCACGCGAATCGGTGGGTTACGCGAAGAAATGGACTCCATCGTGCGGTCCATGGAGCACGGGGCCAAGGCCGTCGACGAGGGACGAGGGGTCATTTCCGGCAGCGGCGAGAGCATGCGGGACGTGGCCGGACGCATCGAAGGCGTTACGGCGAAGATGCGCGACATCGCCTCGATCCTCAGCCAGCAGAACGCCGCCTCCGCCGAGATCAGCGAAGGAATCGCCTCCATCGCCCGCATGGCGGACGACAATGTGGCCTCCATCAATTCGATCCTCGACGTGATGGGCGAGTCGGACAAGCTGATCGTCGGGGCCGTGACGGCTCTGTCGGACCGGGAAATCCAGGACTTCACCATTCAGGTCGCCAAGTCGGACCATATGATTTGGCGCAAGAGGCTCGCCGAAATGGTCGCCGGGCGGACATCGCTCGACCCCAAGGAACTGGCCGACCACCATTCCTGTCGCCTGGGTAAATGGTACGACGCCTTGAAGGATCCGAGCATCACCGGACATGCCGCCTTCCGGGACCTGGAAGAACCACACCAGAGGGTTCACGCCGCGGGGATCAGGGCGGCCGAACTCTTCAACGCCGGAGACCTGGACGGGGCCATGCGGGAGGTCCACGCCGTCGCCGATGCCTCGGTGGATGTCATGGACTGTCTCGACCGCTTGGCGCGTCGGTGAGACTTGCTGGGGTCGTTGCGATGCGGTTCGTACCCGCGAATGGATTTGCGGGAGGCTATTGTCTAAGGAGACAATAGTTCGTGGACGGGATCACGGAAGCGTCACCAGACCTTGGTTTGCGGAAGAGGCTTGATTGAAAGACCGTAGTCCCTTGACGGACTTTCAATGGAGGCCGCCGTGGAACAGGTCGTTCGGTTTTTTCGCGATAAGCTACCGTCTGCCGCTGCTCGTCCCATCGCCATGGATACCGTCCTGTCGGAGCCCGAAGAGTTGTCGGAGGCGGTCGTCGATGCCGTCGCCTTGATGAAGGCCGGTCATTACTACGCCGTTCCAGAGGGTGTGGATCCGCTCACCGAGTTGCTCCATGACCTGGCCCAGACCCTGCACCGACGCATGCGCTCGGAGGTCGAGCGTGTCGTCGACATGTCGGTCAGCAACAGCCAGGCCCATGTCGCCATCTCCGAGATGATCGGCCACATGCGCGACATCGACACCAGGACCCAGCAGGTGGCGACCGCCGCCGACGAAATGCTGGTCACGGTGCAGGACATCTCCCGGACATCGGACACGGTCGCCGCCGAGGCCGAGGAAGCCCGAGTGGCGGTGGACGATGCCTCGCGCGACGGTCAGGACGCCATCGGCGCCATTGGAAACATCACGGACGCGGTGGATACCGCCGTGGCCAAGGTCGAGACCTTGTCCGAGGCTTCGGGGCGCATCGGCGCCATCGTCGGACAGATCGAGGCGATCGCCAGCCAGACCAATCTCTTGGCGCTCAACGCGACCATCGAGGCGGCCCGGGCCGGTGACGCCGGAAAGGGGTTCGCCGTGGTCGCCGTCGAGGTCAAGGAACTGGCGACCCAGACGGCGCGGGCGACCGAGGATATCCGGGGCCGCATCGACGGCCTGCAGCGGGAGATGGCGGAAATCGTCGCGTCCATGTCGGAAGGCTCGCAGGCCGTCGAGCGGGGACGGGCGGTCATTTCGCGGTCGGGCGACGCCATTCGTCGGGTCGCCGGTCTCGTCGGTCGCGTCAGCGAGCAAATGCAGGACGTGGCCGGTATCCTGTCTCAGCAGCAGGAGGCCTCCGGCGAAGTGGTGGCGGGGATCGCCCAGATCGCCACCCTGTCGCAAGCCAACGCCGCGACCGTCAATACGGTGCTCGACCTCATGGATGAGCCGGACCGCATCGTGAAGGCGGTCATCGACGACCTCGTCGAGGTCGATCACGATCACTTCGTCGTCTGCGCCGCCAAGGCCGACCATATGCTGTGGCGCAAGCGGCTGGCCGAAATGGTCACCGGGCGGGAGGCCCTCGATCCGGGAGAACTGGCCGACCATCACTCCTGCCGTTTGGGAGAATGGTACTACGGCGAAGCCGATGCCGCGGTTCGCCGCCATGCGGCCTTCTGCGACCTGGAAGGACCGCACGCCGAGGTGCACGCCAAGGGTATCGAGGCCGCGCGCCTCTACAAGGGCGGCGATATCGAAGGCGCCATCCGCCTGATCGGCGACGCGGCGGAGGCGTCGCAGCGGGTTCAGGTCCTGCTCGACGATTTGTGGCGGCGCCAGGATTAGGGTGCGTCCGTTTCCGTTTGCCCCGGACGGCCAAAAGGAGTACACAGCGAGACCGCCGGCTTCGGGTCCTTCCCGGATGCCGGCGGTGCCGCGTCCGGCCCCGCGACGTTTGAACCGTTTGTCGGGAAGGTCCGTGACGCATTGTCTCCTGCCGCCCGACGGGGAACCGTTTTCGGATGACCGATTTCGCCGACAAGGCTCTTTTGCCCACCGGCCTGCGTGATGTCCTGCCGCCCGACGCGGCCTTGGAGGCGCATGTCGTCGACCGCCTGACCGGGGCGTTCGGCGCCACCGGCTACGAACGCGTCAAGCCACCGCTGATCGAGTTCGAGGAGAGCCTTCTCGACGGTCCCGGCGGCGCGACCGCCAAGGATACCTTCCGGGTCATGGATCCGGTCAGCCAGCGGATGATGGGGCTGCGCGCCGACATGACGATCCAGGTGGCGCGTATCGCCACCACGCGACTGGCGCATGCGCCGCGTCCCCTGCGGCTGGCCTATGCCGGGCAGGTCCTGCGGGTCAAGGGGACGCAACTACGCCCCGAGCGCCAGTTCACCCAGGCGGGCGTCGAGTTGATCGGCTCGGAAGCCGCCGCCGCCGATGCCGAGGTGATTTCCCTGGTCGCCGGCGCCTTAAGCGACCTGGGCGTTGAGGGCGTCACCGTCGATTTGACCTTGCCGACCCTGGTGCCGACCCTCTGCGATGCCCTGGATATGCCGCGCGAGCTGCGGGCGCGCCTCCGCGACGCCTTGGATCAGAAGGATGCCGCCGCCGTGCGCGACTTGGGCGGTGAGGGCATGGACCTGTTCGTCGAGCTGCTGGGGTGCGAGGGCGAGGCCCGCTCCGTCCTGGGCAAGCTGGCGGCCTTGGACTTGCCGTCGGCGGCCGGTGGACAGCGGGCGCGTCTGGCCGAGGTCGTCGACCTAGTGGCCGCCGCCGCGCCGGGCATCGGATTGACGGTCGACGCGGTGGAACGGCGCGGGTTCGAATACCACACCGGCGTCAGCTTCGCGATCTTCGCCCGTCGGGGGCGCGGTGAACTCGCCCACGGCGGACGCTACCGTGCCGGGCTGACGCGGGAACACGCCGTCGGCGCCACGGTGTTCGTCGATGCCGTGACCGACGTCCTGCCGCCGCTTCCCGCCGCCCGACGGCTGCTTCTGGCCGGTGCGGAGCGTCTGAGCGCCGCCCGCTATCAGGCGGAAGGCTGGATTACCGTCGCGTCGCTGGCCGACGGGCTCGACCTCGCCGCCGAGGCGCGGCGTCTCGGCTGCACGCATTTCACCGCCGACGGAACCTTGGTGTCCGTCGCGCAGGATTGACATACGATCGACCAACGGACGATCAGACTCGAGTAGGGATGAACCCATGAC
>CAZFRK010000052.1:0-13360 GCA_964521375.1 uncultured Rhodobacterales bacterium | reverse complement strand
TGCGCAAGGACCGAGCCACCGGGTGAAGGGATGGGGCCGGGGCGGACCGGGCCGGGATCCTCAGCCCAGCTTCACCGCCGTGCCGTTGGCCGAGACCATGAGCATGGTCTTGCTGTCGCCACCGATCACCTCGTAGTCCAGGTCGACGCCGACGATGGCGTCGGCGCCGAGCGCCTGGGCCTCTTCGATCATTTCCTGGATGGCGGTGTCCTTGCCTTCCTTCAGCGACTTCTCGTAGGCGCCGGAGCGGCCGCCGACCACGTCGCGGATGGAAGCGAAGAAATCGCGGAAGAGGTTGGTGCCCATGATGGCTTCGCCGGAAACGATGCCCAGGTACTGGACGACCGGCTTGCCGTCGAGGCCGTCGGTGGTGGTGACGATCATGTCCGCATTCCTCTGATCTCTGGAGTGGAGGGGCAGGGTAGCGGCTGAGACCGCCGACCGGAAGAGACAAGCTCTTGAAAGCGGGCGTGCGCGGCTCCATGCTCCGCCGCCGAACGGAGACCAACCATGACCGCGACCCCGCCCGCCAAATCCGCCGCCACCGGACCCCGCAACCTGATCACGCCCGCGGGCGCCCAACGGATGCGGGACGAACTGAAGGATCTGCGCTCGGTCAAGCGGCCCGAGGTGGTGGAGGCCGTGTCGCGCGCCGCCGCCAACGGCGACCGGTCGGAAAACGGCGACTACATCTACGGCAAGAAGCGCCTGCGCGAGATCGACCGCCGCATGCGCTTCCTGGCGAAACGCCTGGACTGCGCCGAGATCGTCGACCCCCGGGAGCAGCGCAACCGCGACCGTGTCTTCTTCGGCGCCACCGTGACCTACGTCAACGACCGCGACGAGGAGGTCACCGTGACCATCCTGGGCCGCGACGAGGCCGACCTGGCGGACGGCTCCATCTCCTGGCTGTCGCCGGTGGCCCGCGCCTTGATGAAGGCCCGTGTCGGCGACGAGGTGAAGGTCGACACCCCAGGCGGCGAGGATCACCTGGAAATCCTGGCCATCCGCTATCCGGACTGACCCCGCGCGGGTCGGCGGCCCGCCCCGGGATCCCCGGGCCGGGCGCGGCGATGACGGCGTTAGGGCCGTGGGACGGGGACCACGTCGCCGCCGGGCGTGACCCGGTCAGCCGTCCGCGTGCTTCCGGCCTTGGCCGACGGCGGCCTATTCGCTCGGCTGCTCGCGGGCCTCGAAGCGGTAGGGATGGGCGGGGTAGACGCCCAGGAGGTGGACCTCGCGGGAGAAGAAGCCCAAGTCCTCCAGGGCCAGGCGAAGATTGCGGTCCTCCGGGTGGCCTTCCACGTCGGCGTAGAACTGCGTGGCGACGAACTGGCCGTCGATCTGGTAGCTCTCCAGCTTGGTCATGTTGACGCCGTTGGTGGCGAAGCCGCCGAGCGCCTTGTAGAGGGCGGCGGGAACGTTGCGCACCTTGAAGACGAAGCTGGTGACGACGTCGGGGGTTCCGGCGGGCGGGAAAACCGCCTCGCGGGCCATGATGATGAAGCGCGTGGTGTTGTGTTCGGCGTCTTCCACGTTGGCCCGCAGGCTGTTCAGGCCATAGGTCTCCGCCGCCAGTTCCGAGGCGATGGCCGCCAGATGGCGGTCGCCGCCATGGGCGATGTCGCGGGCCGCCCCGGCGGTGTCGGCGACGACGCGCGCGGTGACGCCCAGCTCGCGGATCAGGCGGCGGCACTGGCCCAGGGCGTGGACGTGGCTGCGCACCTCGGTGATCTCCGAGATGTCGACCCCCGGCAGGGCCAGCAGGTGGTGGTTCACCGGCTGGAAATGCTCGCCGATGATGCGCAATCCCGAATTGGGCAGCAGATGGTGGATGTCGGCGACCCGCCCGGCCAGCGAATTGTCGATGGGGATCATGGCGTAGCGCGCCTTGCCCTCGCGCACGGCGGCGAAGGTGTCCTCGAAGGAGGCGCAGGGCAGGGCCTCGAAGTCGGGGAAGACGGCCCGGCAGGCGATCTGCGAATAGGCGCCGGGCAGTCCCTGGAAGGAGATCCGGCGATTGGCGGTGGGAGTGGTCATCGTGGCGTCAGGGTCCGGCGGGCCTTGTCGAGGTCGGCGGGAGTATCGACACCGAGCGGAACCGTGTCAACGCGCACACAGTCGATGCGCATGCCGTTTTCCAAGGCCCGCAACTGTTCCAGACGCTCCCGCCGCTCCAGGGGGCTGGGCGGCAGGGCGACGAAGCGGCCCAGGGCGGCGCGCCGGAACACGTAAAGCCCGATGTGATGCCACAGCGGGCCGTCGCCCCAGGGCGCCGTGGCGCGCGTGAAATAAAGCGCCCGCCCGACGCGCGGCCCGTCCGTGCCCAGGCCGGTGACGGCCTTGACCACGTTGGGGTTGTCGCGTTCCTCGGGATCGGTGATCGCCGCGACCAGGGTCGACAGGGCGACGTCGGCGTCGTCGAAGGGCTCCAGGGCGGCGGTGATCAGCGCCGGGTCCAGGGTCGGCAGGTCGCCCTGGACGTTGACGATCAGGTCGTGTCGACCGTCGGGGTCGTGGGCCTGGACGGCCTTCCAGACGCGATCCGATCCCGACGGCAGGTCGGGGTCGGTCATGACCGCCATGCCGCCCGCCGCCTCGATGGCCGCCTTGACCTCCGGTTCGGAGCAGGCGACGACCACCGGGCCGACTCCGGCCTCCATGGCGCGGCGCCAGACATGGACGATCATCGGCTCGCCATGGATGTCGGCCAGCGGCTTGCCCGGCAGGCGCGTCGAGGCCATGCGCGCCGGAATGACGATCAGGGGAACGGAGGAGGAAGCGGAGGGCATGGGCGGGCGGGGTCCTGAGAAGGGCGGAAAGCGCCACGGTAGCGCCCCTTCGACGGCCAGGAAAGGACTCTATCAATGGTGGCAGGATGCTGCCGTATGCGTTATGTTGGTCGCACGGGTTGGGGGCGACCTGTTTTTTAGGATGACGGGGATGTCGAACCAGGGGAGTCCGGGAGTATTCCCCAGGGCCGTACAGATGATGACCGAACGCGCGGAGGGCCACGATCCCGTGGCCGAACGCCGCGTCATGTGTCAATCGCTGACGCTCTGGGAGTCATCGCGCAAGCCGAACGAGTCGGTCCCGCACCTCAATGCCATAGACCTGGATCATCCGCGGCTGGCGACGCATTTCTACGTGATCGACGTCCATCCGGACGGCGGTCGCTTCGACGCCAGCACGATCAGCCATTGCGGCGGCAGCCTGTCGGCCTTTTGCGGCCTTCCGGTGATCGGCCACGCCCTGTGGGATATCCTGCCCCGCCCCGTCCGCGAGGAGATGACCGAGTTCCTGAAGGCGGTGTCCCATCTCGGCAAGCCGATGGCGGAAAGCGGCGGCTTCCTGCGCGCCGACGGCGGCGAGGTCCTGTACCGCGACGCCGTCATGCCGGTGCGCGCCGACGGCGGCATGCAACGGCTGCTCGGCGCGCTCAGCTTCCGCTTCCAGCCCGCCTGACCCCCAGGCGGCTCCAGCCGCTGTTTCGTGATCCCCGGGCGGCTCCCGCCGCCGTCTCGTGATCCCCAGGCGGCTCTTGCCGCCGCCCCGCAAATCGCTTAGACGAAGCCCATGACCCAGATTCAGACCGTCGACCCCGCCTTCCTGACCTTGGCCCATGCCCTCGCCGACAAGGCGGGAGCGGTGATCGGACGCTATTTCCGCACCGCCGTCGCCATCGACGACAAGGCCGACGAAAGCCCCGTCACCATCGCCGACCGCGAGGCCGAGCGGGTGATGCGCGACCATGTGGCGGCGACTTGCCCCGATCACGGCATCATCGGCGAGGAATACGGCGCCGACCGTCCCGACGCCGATTGGGTGTGGGTCTTCGATCCCATCGACGGCACCAAGGCCTTCATCACCGGCAAGCCCAGCTTCGGCACGCTCATCTGCCTGATGTATCGGGGCACGCCGGTGCTGGGCGTGATCGACCAGCCGATCCTGAAGGAACGCTGGATCGGCGCCGTCGGTCACGGGGCCAGCTTCAATGGCGCGCCCATCCGCGCGCGTGCCTGCCCGGATGTCGGCGCGGCGGCCCTCTATTCCACCGACCCGACCATGTTCCGGGGCGCCGACGCCGACGCCTTCGCCCGCCTGACCGAGGCGGTGAAGCTGCGCCGCTTCGGCGCCGACTGCTACGCCTACGGCCTGCTGGCGTCGGGCTTCATCGACCTGGTCTGCGAGGCCGACCTGAAGCTCTACGACTTCGCCGCCGTGGTGCCGATCATCACCGAGGCCGGGGGTCTGGTCACCGACTGGCGAGGCAAGCCGCCCGGTCCGGACAGCGACGGTCGGATCCTGGCCGCCGGTGACGCCGCCTGCCACGCCCAGGCCCTGGCCGTTCTCGGCGTCGCCTGATCGCCCTGCTCAGCCCTTGGGCCAGCGGCGGTGGACCCACAACCATTGCTCCGGGGTCTCGCGGATCCAGCCTTCCAGGACGACGTTGACCCGCCGCATGGTCTCGGCCACGTCGGCGTGACGGTCGCCACTGTCGGGCAGGTCGAGGGGCGCGTGGACGCTGACGCGCTGTCGCGGTCCGTCGAGGCGGCGGGTGCGCAAGGGCACCACCAGGGCGTCGAAGCGTTTGGCGAGCTGGGCCAGGGCCGGGGCGGTCATGGCGTCGTGGCCGAAGAAGGGCACGGCGATGCCGTCGTTCATCTTCTGATCGACCAGAATCCCCAGGTTCTCGCCGCGCTTCAGGCAGGCGAAGGCGGCCCGCGCCCCGTCCCGACCCTTGGGCAGCATCCGCCCGAAGCCCGCTCCCCGGATTTCCCCGTAGATATCCAGGATCAGCGGATTGTTGGGGGCGCGGAAAAAGACGTTCATGCCGACGCCGTGCTGGGCCAGGACGCGGGCGCCGATCTCCCAGTTGGCGATATGGGCGCCGAAAAACAGGATCGGGCGGCCCGACGCCTTCAGGTCGGCTAGGATCTCGGCCCCGTCCAACTCCATCCACGGGCCGTCCAGGCGGCTGAGGGCTTCCAGGTGGGGCATTTCGCCCAGCGTCCGCCCCAGGTTGTTCCACATGCCAGGCAGCAGGCGCTCGCGCGTCGCCGGGTCCAGGTCGGGGAAGGCCCGCGCCAGATTGTCCCGCGCCACCCTCTGCGCCCGCAGGCGGGGACCGACCGCGCGCAGGAGGTGGGCGCCGAGCGCCGAGGCCCGCTCCGGCCCCAGGCGGCGGAGCAGGGACAGCAGGCCGCGCGCGCCCAGGGCTTCCAGGCGATGGCCCAGGGTCGGGGAAACGGTCGGCGGCGTGGTCGGGGTGGGGAGAGCGTCGCTCATGCCGGACCTCCCAGGCGGCGCAACAGGGACTCCACGACCGCCTCGTTCCGCCAGGCGACGGAAACCGACAGCACGTTGACCTGCTGGCGTTGGTCCAGCGGCAGGCGCACGGCGTCCTTGGCGGTGGTCACGGGGACGGCGCCGATCTGGAAGGCCTCGTCCAGGATCGGCTGGATGTCCGCCGGGGCATAGGGATAGTGGTCGGCGAAGGGATGGCTGGCGACCACGCGGGCGCCCAGGCCACGCAGGGTGGCGAAGAACTTGGCCGGTCGTCCGATGCCCGCGAAGGCGACGACCTTTTGTCCCGCCAATAGGGCGGCCTCGGGGCCGGGGGTCAGGTCGCCGTGCAGGACCGGCAGGTCCGGCGGCAATCGTTTCGCCACGCCCCAGCCGTCGTCCCCCAGGATGACCGCGGCGTCGGCGCGCGCCAGGGCGCGCGCGAAGGGTTCGCGCAACGGCCCGGCGGGCATGACCCGGCGGTTGCCCAGGCCGTAGGCGCCGTCGATGACCAGCAGCGACAGGGTCTTGTGAAGCGACGGGTTCTGGAAGCCGTCGTCCATGACGATGGCGGTGGCGCCGTCGTCCGCCGCCGCGCGGGCCCCGGCGGCGCGGTCGCGGGCGATCCAGGTCGGGGCGTGGGCGGCCAGCAACAGGGCCTCGTCGCCGACGTCCTCGTAGCCGTGCGCCGAGGACCGCACGCGCAGCGGCCCGGCCAGTCGACCGCCGTAGCCGCGCAGAAGGGCGTGGGCGCCGGGCAGGCGGCCCAGAAGGTCAAGCGCGACCGGCGTCTTTCCGGCGCCTCCGGCGACCACGTTGCCGACGCAGATCACCGGGATGGGGGCGCGCCACGGCGCCACCCGACGCATGCGCCACGCCCCGGCGGCGGCATAAAGCGCGGCGGCGGGTTCGAAGAGACGGGCCAGGGGACCGTCGTGCTCCCAGAAGGCGGGGGCCTTCATGACCGTCCTCCGTGATCGAGGAACGCGGCCAGCGCCACCGTGACGCGGTCCAGGGCGGCGGCTTCCGCCGTCGCCACCTGCCGACCGGCGGTCGCCATGACCGAGCGCGCGTGATCGTCGCGCAGAAGCCAAGCCAGGGTGGTGATCAGGCCGTCCAGATCCTCGACCTGACGGGCCGCCCCCGCCACGGTCAGGCGGTCGGCGACCAGGGCGAAGTTCTCCATGCGCGGGCCGAACACCACCGCGCGGCCGAGCCGCGCCGGTTCCAGGGGGTTCTGGCCGCCGCCCTCGCCGTTGGGGACGCGCAGCGACTTGCCGACGAAGGCGATTGGGCACAGGCGATAGAAAAGACCCATCTCGCCCATGGTGTCGGCCAGATAGACGTCGATGTCCGGGCCGGGGGTCTCGCCCCGTGATCGTTGGGCGACGCGCGCTCCGGCGGCCGTCAACTCGGCCCGGACGGCGTCGGCGCGCTGGGGGTGCCGCGGCACGATCACCGTCAGCAGGCCCGGCAGGTCGGCGGCCAGGCGCCCGTGCGCCGTATAGGCCAGAAGATCCTCCCCGGCGTGGGTGGAGGCGGCCAGCCAGCGGGGCCGGTCGCCGACCGTGTCCCGCAGGGCGTCGAGGGCGTCCTGGTCGACCGGCAGGGGCGGCGCGGCGGCCTTCAGGTCGCCGAGGCAGTCGGTCTTGTCGGCGCCGAGCACGAACAGGCGGCGGGCGTCCTCGTTGCTCTGGCCCAGGATCAGGGAAAAGGGCGCTAGCAAGGCCGTGGCCAGCCATTGGTGCTTGCCCCAGGTGGCGAAGGAGCGGTCCGAGACCCGACCTTGTATGAGCGCCATGGGGACGCGGCGGCGCCGGGTCTCGGTGATCAGGGTCGGCCAGAACTCGCTTTCCACCCAGACGGCGGCGTCGGGCCGCCAATGGTCGAGGAAGCGCCGCACCCAGGCCTGGCGATCCACCGGCACGTACTGGTGAATGGCCCGCTCGGGCAGGCGGTCGGCCATCAGCCGGGCCGAGGTCACGGTGCCGGTGGTCAGCAGCAGCGACCAGTCGGGGCGGGCCTCCAGAAGGCGCTCGATCAAGGGCAGGACCGACAGGCTTTCCCCGACGCTGGCGGCGTGCATCCACACCAGCTTTCCCAGCGGACGGGGGCGACCGGCGATGCCCAGCCGTTCGGGCAGGCGGGCCGGGTCCTCCTTGCCGCGCGCCCGGCGGCGCGACAGAAGCAGGCGAAGAAAGGGTCCGGCGAGCGTTGTCGCCAGTCGGTAGAGCCACAGCATCAGGCTGGCTCTCCCTTGCGGCCCTTGGGTTTCTCGTCGGGGTCGGCGGGCGGCGTCGGCGGATGGCCCATGCGGCTCTCGGCCTCGTGGGTCAGGCGGGTCAGCGCGGTCTCCAATTCCGCCCGCTTGGCCTCCAGGTCGGCGTCGCGGGGCACCGGGATGGGGTCGCCCCACAGGATGACGCCACGCGAGAAGGGCAGGGCGATCTGGAAGCGATCCCAGGACCGCGCCTGCTTGCGGTGGCGACAGGAATAGGCGCAGGGAATGACGGGAACCCCGGCCATGCGGGCGGTGGCGATGACGCCCTCGGTGGCGCGCATGCGCGGGCCGCGCGGGCCGTCCGGGGTGATGCCGACGTATTCGCCGCTCTTCAGAAGCTTGACCATTTGGCGCAAGGCCCCGGCGCCGCCCTTGGACGACGAACCGGTCACGGAGCGGATGCCGAAGGGTTCCACCGTCTTGGCGATCAGCTTGCCGTCGCGATGCTGGGAAATCAGCATGCTCATGGGCTTCGAAAGGTCCCAACTGTAGACCATCATCATGATATGGCCGTGCCAGAAGGCCAGGACGAAGGTCTCACCGCTGTCCCACAGGCGCGTCGGCGCGTTCTCCACCGTCCAGCGCCCGGTCAGCCGCACGAAGCGGATGTAGAGCGCGGCCAGGCGGCACAGGACGTGCCGGACGGCGTCGGACTTGAGGATGCGCTTGATCATGCCGCCTCCCGTGTCCTCAGCCGGACTCGGCCACCGCCTGCTCGGCCGCGAATTGCAGGGCGTAGAGGCGGGCATAGGCGCCGCCCTGGGCGAGCAGGGTGTCGTGGCGACCGCTTTCGATCACCCGGCCATGATCCATGACGTGGATCAGGTCGGCGGTGACGACGGTGGACAGGCGGTGGGCGATGACCAGGGTGGTGCGGCCCGTCATGAGCAGGTCCAGGGCCGACTGGACCTGACGTTCGGATTCCGTGTCCAGGGCGCTGGTCGCCTCGTCCAGCAGCAGGATGGGGGCGTTCTTCAGCATCGCCCGGGCGATGGCCAGACGCTGGCGTTGGCCGCCCGACAGCTTCAGGCCGCGCTGGCCGACCAGGGTGTCGTAGCCGCCGGGCAGGGCCATGATGAAGTCGTGGGCAGCGGCCATGCGGGCGGCCTCGACGATCGCCTCGTCGTCGGCGTCGGGACGCCCGTAGCCGATGTTGGCGCGCACCGTGTCGTCGAACAGGACCACTTCCTGGCTGACCAGGGCGATGGCGTCGCGCAGCGAGGCCAGGGTGACGTCGCGCACGTCCTGGCCGTCGATGCGCAAGGCGCCGTCCTGGATGTCGTGGAAGCGCGGGATGAGGTTCATCAGCGTCGACTTGCCCGCCCCCGAGGCGCCGACCAGGGCCACCGTCTTGCCGCCGGGAATGTCCAGCGTCAGGTCGTTCAGCGCCGGTCCGTCGGTCCCATAGGCGAAGGTCACGCCGTCGAAGGCGATGGCCCCGGCCTCCACCCGCAAGGTGGCGGCATGGGGCTTTTCCGTGATGGCGCTTTGCGTATCCAGCAGGGCGAACAGGCGCTGCGCCCCGGCCAGGCCTTCCTGGAGCGAGGCGTTCAGCTTGGCCAGGCTCTTCATGGGCTGATAGGCCATCATCAGCGCCGTGATGAAGCTGAAGAAGGAGCCGGTGGTGGTGGTGCCGTCGATCACCCGATAGCCGCCGTAAACGATGACGATGGTCACGGCGACGCCGCCCAGGGTCTCCATGATCGGGCTGGACAGCGCGCGCGTGATGGCGCCCTTCAGGGTCAGGCGGTAGATCTCGTCGGTCAGGCTGTCGACCTTGCCCCGTTCGATGGGTTCCAGGCCGTAGGACTTGACCATGCGGATGCCCTGGAAGGACTGCTCCAGCACCGTGTTGAAGGCGCCCATCTGTTCCTGGGTGTTGACCGTCACCTTACGCATGCGGCGGCCCAGGCGGATGATCGGGTAGAAGGCGACCGGGAACACCAGGAAGGCGGCGGCGGCCAGCATCCAGTCCTGATAGAACATGACGCCGATCAGGGCGAGGACGGTCAGGCTGTCCTTGCCGATGCCGGTGATGGCGTTGGACACCCCGGCCCGCATCTGGTTGACGTCGACCATGAAGCGCGACACCAGCCGACCCGACGAGGTGGCCCCGAAGAATCCGGCGTCCAGACTGATCAGGTGGGCGAACAGGCGCTTTTGCAAATCGGCGACGATGCGCAGGCCGACCTGGCTCATCATCGCCGCCTGGGCGTATTCCGCCGTGCCCTTGATGGCGAAGGTGGCCAGGACGGCGCCGGCCACCGGCCACAGCAGGGCCTGGCTCTTCTGGGTGAAGACCCAATCGACCACCGGTTCCATCAGCCAGGCCGTGAAGCCCTGCGCCCCGGCGGCGATCAGCATGGCGAACAGCGCCACCACGATGCGGGGCAGATAGGGATGGATGGCCTCCCGCCACAGGCGGGACACCAGGGACTGGGTGGAGTGGTCCAGGGGAAGCGGTGTGCTCAAGACGGGCCGGTCCTTGAAATGCGCGCGCGATATGTACCACGCGGCGCGGAGGCGTCCAACCGAATCGGGTCCCGGGGCCGGTCGGCCTCAGGCCTTCACGCCCCCCGCGCCGCGCGCCTTCGGGGCGTCGGGGTCCAGCGGCCAGCGCGGGCGCGGCTTGAAGTCCAGCGGATCGCCCGCGTCGCCCCTGTTCAGGCGTTCGACGCCGACCCAGGCGATCATGGCGGCGTTGTCCGTGCACCATTTGAGCGGCGGGGCGACGAAGCGCAGGCCCTGGTCGTGGGCCAGCCGCTCCAGACCGGCGCGCAGGGGCGCGTTGGCGGCGACGCCCCCGGCGACGACCATGGACCGGCCATCCGGCCAGCCGTCGCGGAACGCCTCCGTCGCCCGGCGCACGCGGTCCAGGGTGGCGTCCACCAGGGCGGCCTGAAAGGACGCCGCCAGATCATGGGCGTCGCGCTCCGACAGCGGGCCGGGGGGGAGCTTTTCCACCGTCTGGCGGACGCTGGTCTTGAGGCCGGAGAAGGAGAAGTCGTATCCCGGACGCCCCTTCAACGGGCGCGGCAGCGGGAAGCGGTCGGGATCGCCCTTTTCGGCGGCGGCCTGGACCGCCGGGCCGCCCGGATAGCCCAGGCCCAACATCTTGGCGACCTTGTCGAAGGCTTCGCCCGCCGCGTCGTCGATGGTGGTGCCCAGGCGGCGGTAGCGGCCCAGCCCCTCGACCACCAGGGTCTGGCAGTGGCCGCCCGACACCAGCAAAAGCAGATAGGGAAAGGCCACGGCGTCGGACAGGCGCGGCGTCAGGGCGTGCCCTTCCAGGTGGTTGACCGCCAGGAAGGGAAGGCGGTGGACGGCGGCGATGGCCTTGGCCGTCATGACGCCGACGATCACCCCGCCGATCAGCCCCGGCCCGCCGGTACAGGCGACGGCGTCCAGGGCGTCGAATCCGATCCCGGCGCGCCGCATGGTTCCGGCCACCAGCCTGTCGACCACGTCGAGGTGCGAGCGGGCGGCGATCTCGGGCACAACGCCGCCATAAGGTTGGTGCTCGTCCAGCTGCGAGCGCACCATCTCGGCCAGGACCTCGCGACCGCGCAGGACGGCCACGGCGGTTTCGTCGCAACTGGTCTCGATGCCGAGCACGGTCGGCGAAGGCGCGGCGGAGGTCACGGAATAAACCCTTTTCTTGAAGCACCCCAGCCCTTACAACACCAGAACCATGACCACCAGACCCAAGTTGCGAATCGGTACCCGCGGAAGCCCCCTCGCGCTCGCCCAGGCGCACGAGGTCCGCGACCGACTCATCGCCGCGCACCCCGAACTGGGCGAGCCCGGCGCCGTTGAAATCACCATCATCAAGACCATGGGGGACCAGATCCTCGACCGGCCCCTGGCCGAAGTCGGCGGCAAGGGTCTGTTCACCAAGGAAATCGACGAGGCGATGCTGGACGACCGCATCGACCTGGCCGTTCATTCCATGAAGGACGTGGCGACCGTGCTGCCCGACGGCATCGATCTGCCCTGCGTCCTGGAGCGCGAGGACGTGCGCGACGCCTTCATGTGTCTGAAGGCCAAGAGCTTCGCCGAGCTTCCCGAGGGCGCGGTGATCGGCACCGCCGGGCTGCGCCGCGCCGCCCAGGTGCTGAACCGCTACCCGCACCTGACGGTGACGTCCCTGCGCGGCAACGTGCAGACGCGCATGAAGAAGCTGGCCGAGGGCGCCATCGACGCCACCTTGCTGGCCATGGCCGGACTGAACCGCCTGGGCCTGACCCATCATGCCGCCGCCGCCCTGGAAACGGACGACATGCTGCCCGCCATCGCCCAGGGCGCCATCGGCGTGACCTGCCGCCAGGGCGACAACGAGGCCGAACGCTACCTTCTGCCGCTCATCCATTCCAAGACGACGGCCCGGGTGGCCTGCGAGCGGGCCTTCCTGGCCACCCTCGACGGCTCCTGCAAGACACCCATCGCCGGGCTGGCCGAACTGACGGGCGACGGCAAGACCCTGCGCTTCCGGGGCATGATCCTGCGGCCCGACGGGTCGGAGCGCCTGGAGGTCGAGCGGACCGGCGGCATTCACGAGGCCGTGGAGCTTGGCCGCGCGGCGGGCGAGGACATCCGCTCGCGCGCCGACAAGGACTTCCTGGAGTCGATTCAGCACAAGGGGTAGCTCATGCGCGCGGTGGTCACGCGGCCCGTCGAGGACGCAGAGAGAATCGCCGCGCCCCTGCGCGAGCGCGGCGTCGACGTGCTGGTCGAGCCGCTGCTGGCCGTGGTCACGGCGGCGGCGGCGGACGTGTCCATCGACGGCCTGCAAGGGTTCCTCCTGACCAGCGCCAACGGCGCCCGCGCCCTGGCCGCCGCCCTGAAGGACACGCCGCACGGCCTGCGACTTCCGGCGCTTTGCGTCGGCGACCAGACCATGCGGGTGGCCCGCGAGCTGGGATTCGTCACCGTCCTGTCGGCGGATGGCGACGTGGACTCCCTGGCCGCCCTGGTGCGCCGTCGCCTGCATCCGTCCAACGGCGCCCTGTTGCACGCGGCGGGCGGCGTCGTGGCGGGCGACCTCCAGGAGCGATTGGAGGCCGACGGCTTCGAGGTCCGGCGCAAGGTCCTATACGACACGCGCACCGCCAAGCGGTTTTCGGAGGAGTTCAGGACCGCCCTTCGCGATGGCGTCGTCGACTGCGTCCTGCTCTATTCCCCCAGAACCGCGCGTACTTTCCTCGACCTTGCCACCCAGGACGATCTGAGGGACGCTTGTCGGGATTTGACCGCCTATTGCCTCAGTCAGGCCGTCGCGGATGCCTTGGGCGATCCGCCGTTCCACCGGGTCCGCGTGGCGCCTGAACCGAACCAGGAGGCGCTGCTGTCCGTTTTTGACGAGGACAACGCCTATGCCTTCGCAAGCGTCCCGTCTCAGACGGGTGACGAGGACCCACAAGGAGACGGCACCATGACCGAGCGGCCCAAGGCCGGGAAGACCGGCGACGCCCCCGAGACGGAGACGGACGAGACGGCCAAGGCCGTCCCGCCCTCCGGCACGGACGCGCCGGTCGGCAAGGACGCCAAGGACGTGAAGGACGCCAAGGCGCCCAAGGACGCCGCGACCCCGTCCGCCGCCCCGGGCAAGGCGGACCCCAAGGACAAGCCGGACTCCAAGGACAAGGCGGACCCCAAGGACAAGGCGGCGACCAAGGCCGCGCCGACGGCGACGCCCAAGTCCGCGGGGACGACCCAGCCGTCCGCCGCCGCGACCACGCCGAAGGGCGGCGCGACGCCGGGAGCCTCGGCGACCGCGACCCCGAAGGCCGGGGG
>CAZFRK010000051.1:0-13390 GCA_964521375.1 uncultured Rhodobacterales bacterium | reverse complement strand
CCGCCAAGCGGTCGCCGACGGCGCGCAGGACGGCCTCCCCCATGGCGTGGCCCAGCGCGTCGTTGATGCCGCTCAGTCCCTCCACGGAGACGAAGAGCAACAGGCCGTCGCGCCCGTCCTTGAGCCGCTGGTCGAGGTCGCGCCGCAGTTCCGCGCGGTTGGCCAGACCGGTGATGGGATCGTGGCTGGCCATCCAGGCCACTTCCTGGGTCCGCTTGGCGACCTCCGCTTCCAGCGCGTCGGCCTGGTCGCCGCGTTCCCGGAACAGGATTTGGGCTTCCAGGGTGTTGCGGATGCGCAGCATGGCCTCGGCCATGTCGAAGGGCTTGGTCATGAAGTCGCGCGCCCCCGCCGACAAGGCGCGCAGGCGCGTGTCGCCGTCGGTCTGGGCGGTCATGACGATGACCGGCAGGTAGCTCGACGCCACGTCCGGCAGGCGGGCCATGACCTCGTGCCCATCCAGGCCCGGCATGCGGATATCCAAAAGCAGGAGGTCGAACCGTTCGTCGCCGATACGGCTCAGGGCCTTATGCGGGTCGGTCTCCCCCGTGACGGAGGTGAACCCCTGGGCGGCCAGCATATCGCCGAGCAGCATCACGTTGGTCGGGTTGTCGTCCACGACCAGAATGCGGGCTTCCTTGACGCGCTCTTCCGCGACGATCATCGCGCCTCTTCCCCCTTTGCGTCCGCGGGCATGTCGACCCAGAACGTCGCGCCCTCGCCGGGCTGACTGCGGACGCCGAGTGTACCATCCATGAGCGCCACAAGCTGCCGGGTAATGGTGAGGCCGATTCCGGCCCCCTCCACTCCGAGCGATTCCGCGCCCAGGCGATTGAAAGGCTCGAACAGGTGCTCCATGGCCTCCTCGGTCAAGCCCGGCCCAGTGTCCTCTACCGAAAACCGCACGCCCGTCCCTTCCCGGCTCACCGACAGGATGACGCGCCCGTCGGGGTGATTATACTTCACCGCGTTGGACAGCAGGTTCAGCAGGACCTGACGCAGGCGGGTCGCGTCGGCCCGCACGTCCGGCAGCGCCTCCTCCACCCGGCTCTCGACATCGATGCCGCGCGGTTCGGCCAGCGTCCGCGCCATGTCGAGGCAATCCCGGACCAGCGCCGCCGGGGGCACGGCGTCGAAGGTCAACGCCAGGCGTCCGGATTCGATATGGGCGAGGTCGAGAATCTCGTTGATGAGGTTCAGCAGGTGATGCCCTGCTTCCAGGATATGGCCGACGTGGCGGTTCTGGGCATCGGACAGCGGATCCTGGAGATTGGCCTGCAGCAATTGCGCGAAGCCCAGGATGGCGTTCAGCGGCGTCCGCAATTCATGGCTCATCCGCGACAGGAATTCCGACTTGGCGCGGTTGGCGGCCTGGGCCTCCTGCTCTGCCCGCCGGATATCGGTGATGTCGGTGCGGATGCCGACCCGCCATCCATTGCTCATGCGTCGTTCCGAGACGCGGACCCACCGCCCACCGGCCAGCGGCTCCACGTAGTCCTCCTTGGCCGCGCCGTGACTGGACAGCCGTTCGCCCAGCCAGTCGTCCACCCGCCCGACGGCGTTGACGTACTGGCCGTCCACGGCGCCGCCGCGCACGACGTCCACGAACCGTGCCCCGACGTCCAGATACCTCTTCAGCTTCGGGTAGATCTCTTCCAGACGGCGGTTCCATAGAACCAGGGTGTCGTCGTCGTCGAGCAGCACGAAGCCGTCGCTGATGCTGCCGATGGATTCGATCAGCAGGCGCTCGCTTTCCTTCAGCGCCAGTTCGGCTTCCTTGGCCCGCGTGACGTCGTGGACCACGCCCAGCATGCGGGTCGGACTTCCGTCGTCGCCACGCTCGACGACGCCACGCTCCTGCATCCATCGGACGGTGCCGTCGGGCCACACCACCCGGTGTTCGATCTCGTAGGGGTCGCAGGCTTCCAGCGCCGCCTGGATGGCGCCTTGCACGGCGGCGCGGTCGTCGGGATGGACCGCCTCCAGGAAGGTCTCGTAGCGCGTGGCGACCGGCCCGTCGCCCAGGCCGAACATGGGCGCGATGCGTTCCGACCACCACAGGAGCCGCCGCCGCACATCCCATTCCCAGATACCGATGTTGGTATAGGTCGTCGCCCGCTCCAGCCGTTCCCGGATATTGGCCAGCTCCTGGGCGATGGAAACGCTTTCCGTCACGTCCTGGAAGGTGCCGACCAGAGCCACCGTCGCGCCACTGTCGTCGGTCTGGGCGGTCCCATGCGCCCGCACCACGCGCCGCGCCCCGTCGGGGCGCAGGATCGTGCGCTCGAACCGGAAGCCCTGGCGGGTCGCGGCGGTCTCCTTCAAAACCGCCGCCACGGCCTCGCGGTCCCCCGGCACGTAGAAGGCCAAGGCTCCCTCCAGCGTCGGCGTGAAGGTCTCCTTCGTGACGCCGTGGATGGCGTAGACCTGATCGGACCAGTAGAGCGTCCCGTCGGTCAGTCCCAGGCGCCAGTGGCCCAAGCCGGTCGCGCTTTCGGCCAGGCGGATGAGGTCCACCGTTTCCCGGAGTTGCTCCTCCACCGCCTTGCGGACCGAGAGATCCCGCAGAATCCCGGTGAAGAGCATCGCCCCGCCTTCCCCGGAACGGCTTTCACTGACGGCCAAATCGACGGGAAATAGGCCGCCGTCGGCTCGCCGGGCCATCACCTCGCGGCCGATGCCGATGACCCGCGCCTCGTGCTCCCGCAGGTAGCGGGCGATATAGCCGTCATGATCCGCCGCGTGCGGCTCCGGCATCAGCATGCTGACATTGCGCCCGATCATGTCCCGGGCCGCGTGGCCGAACATGCGCTCCGCCGCCGGATTGACCGACTGGATGAAGCCATCGGCGGCGATGGTGACGATGGCGTCGGCGGCGGTGTCCAGGATGGCCCGCTGCCGGGCCTCGCTGTCGCTCAAGCGCGTCTGGATGACGTCGCTCTGCCGCAGGGCTTGGCGCAGGGACAGGGCGTCCATGGTGATGGCCGCGTAATCCCGCAGCGCCGCCCGCTCATCGGGACCGAAGCGATGCGGCGCGTGGTCGGTGACGCAGAGGGTACCGATCTGGTAGCCGTTCAGGGTGCGCAGAGGCGCGGCGGCGTAGAACCCGATCGCCCGGTTCTCGGGACGCGCGGCCAGATCCCGCCAGTCCGGGTCACGGGACGGGTCCTCGACCACCACCACGTCGTCGGCCAGCATGGCGCGGGCGCAGAACGAGGCGTCGCGGCGGGTCGTGAAGGGATCACCGCCACAGGCCGCCTTGGTCCACTGGCGGTCTTCCTCGACGATGGAGATATAGGCCGCCGCGCAGTCCAGGCGCTCCGCCGCCATACGAACGATACGATCAAAGGTCTCGTCGTCACCGGCCACCAGATCATAGGAACGCAGGACATCCAGGCGCGCGCGTTCCCGCTCGGCCTCCATGTCCCCCGAGGGGGCCGGATGTTCCAATCCCTTTATGGACACCGCCGCGAATCCTCCCGTGGACGTCTTATCGGTCGCCCGTTCTTGGCGTCCATGATGCCCGCCGACAGCGGGGGCGTCCATCGACCGAAAGAGGCATGTCCTTTGGAACGAAGACGTCAGCCATGGGCACCAAAGTGGTGGGTCAGGCCGACGCCGATACGACGAACCTCGCGATAGAGGTCCTCCAGAGGCGCGATCAGGGTTTCGTGCAATTCCTGGTAGTCGTTAGCCGCCCCCGGGTCGTAGCTGGCCTTTTCCGTCAGCGGCATGGTCGCCGCCGGGACCGTCCCGCTGGGGAAGGCGTCACGCAGCACCGAGACCGCCTCCGGCACGTCGAGCGCCAAGATGGAGCGCAGGATTTCGTCCGGCGACACGTCGTTGCGCGGCGTGAAGGCGGGCACCCGCGCGGCCAGGATGAACATGTGCTGCAACAGGGCGATGCGCAGGGCATGCAGGAGGTCGCTTTCCATGCGCCCCTGGTTGGGAGACTTGCCGCCGTCCAGGCCCAGGTCGTCGAGGATCTCGTGCAGGCGGATGGCGTCATGACGCATCTGATGGACCAGACGCATCATCTGCGTATGCCGCCGGTCCCGCCGCAGGACCGTGGACAGACGGCGGAACACGCGGGTCAGCGCCGGTTCCCCGCCGCCATAGGCGCGGCTGGTCCAGTACCCGGCGTCATAAAGCGCGGCGTAGGCGGCCACGGCGTTCAGGCTCGACCCTTGCTTGGCCGCCGCGACCATGCGCATGAGGCGACCCAGGCGGTCGGAGCGGCGCACCAGATCGACGAAGCGTTCGCGTTCATCCCCGACCCCGAAATCCAGACCGGCGACCACGTTGGCCACATAGCCCATCTGTTGCAGGATGGCGTTGTGGGGAATGGCCCGCAGCCCGGCCAGGACGCCGCGCCCGTCGCCCTTGCCCGCGTCATGCTGGCGACGGGTGCGCCGGGACCCGGTCTTGAACAGGATGTTGGGACCAAAGGCGCCGAGGCTGACGCCGTAGTCGTCGTTGTGGAACAATTCCTCCTGGTAGGCCTTCAGGCGCAGGAAGAAATCCAGGGCGAAGTCCGTCTCGGCGTAGAGGCGGTCTTCCGGCAGAGGCCGCGGCGTCATCCAGTTGCGGAAGGCTCCGGCCACCGTGGCGCGCGCCAGGGCCGGATTGCCGAACAGAAGATAGCCGTCGCCGCCCTGGAAACTGACCTCGTGCTTGAGCGGTATGGACGCCTCGGCGAAGCGGGCGCGGACCACCGGCGACAGCAGGTAGTCGAAACGGTCCTGAAGGCTGCCCGGATGGGCGCCCCGGCCCATGGACTCGCCGTGGGTGTCGAAAATGACCACCTCGACGCCGGTCAGCGACAGGCGCCGCAGGATGTCGCACAGCTTCAGGTGCAGGCGCTCGATCGCCAGGGTCGCGGGCAGGGCGCCGACGAAGCGTCCGGCGTCGGAGAAGCCGGTCTGGATGCACAGCCGCCCGCGCCGCCGCACGTAGTCGCGGTAGGCTTCCGATTCCAGGAGCTGTTCCATGACCCCGGCCCCCTGTTCCAGGGCGGCGGGGGTTTCGAACAGGGGCGAGATGTCGATGCGGTCCTCGACCCCGAACCGCTTGGCGAAGTAGAGCGCCGACAGGACGGTCAAGGGGCTGTCGCATTCGGCGATCAGGAAGCGGATCGGCGTGTCGGCGTCGATATGCTTGAGGATCTGCGCCATCAGAACGAACTGCCGGATGGCCGTCGTCGGCTCCAGGTCCAGGGTGGCGAAGTTCACCGTTTCCGGGCAGGCCCCGGCGATCAGGTCATCCAGCTTGGCGGCCAGCAGGCGGCCCGCGAAATGGGCCGAGGGATCGATATCGACGATCTTGCGGATGCCGTTGTGAAGCTGTGTCGCGTTGACCCGTAGATGGATGTGCGCCGTTCCCAGGCCGCTCATGCGCAACTGCGCCTTCAGGCGCAGCAGGCCCAGGGCCTCGATGTCGCCGGGCGCCTGCTCCAGGGCGCTGTCGATGGCGCCCAGGATGCCCCGTGTCGAGACGGCGTGCGGGCCGCCGGTCAGGGCGTTGGCGGCGACGACGAAGGCCTTGGCGTCGCACAGATCGGCGGCGAAGGCCCCGACCGCGTGCTCCGCCGCCGCCCGCGCCTCGCCCAGGCGGGCGATGACGGAGTCCAGGCCCGGCGTTTCCATCAACCCGTGGGCGAAGGCTTCCAGGCCGTGCAGCCGGGCCGCCCGTTCGGCGAGGCGGAAGCGGAAGGAATCGAACCACCGTATATCGGTGCGCCCATCCAGGTCGTAGCCGACCCAGCTCGCCAGGGTGACGGGCGCCACGTCCAGGCGCCGCCAATCGTCGCCGTACAGGCCGCGCGCCTCGGTCAGGATGGCGGTGACGAACTGGTCGAAGGCCCGCTGCGCGTGCTCCAAAGCCCTTTGCACGGCGGCATGTTCGCGCGGCAGGTCGATGTCCGGTTCGGGCTGGTGCGGGGCCTCGGCCAGAAGCGCCCGCCCGCGCTCGGCCTCCTGGGGCGTGCCACCGGCGATGGCGACGACCGCCTCGGTCAGCGGCTGGGACAGGCCGAAGGTGGGGTGGGCGGTGAAGACGAACCCCAGGCCGGGGCGGCTCCAGGCGGCGGCGAAGGCGTCGAAGGGCTTCAGTGTGCCGTCGGCGTCATGGGCGACGTCGGCGACCAGGGTCCGAAAGCCATCCGCTCCGCCCGCGCCGTCCAGGTCCACATAGGCGCGCAGGCGTTCGGCGCGGCGGACAAGGGCGCGGTCCGACAGATCCTTGGCCACCGCCGACAGGACGTCGGCCGTCACCGCGCCGCCTTCCAGGCGCCGCGACACGTCGAACGCCAGTTGGGCGATCGGATTGACGAGGGGGTTGTCCCGCTGGTGGGCGCGGTAGGATGCCAACTCCTCCAGCAGGGACTCGCGAAGCGCGGGGACGGAGGACATGGACGCACTTACACTCATGGCAGGTTCTCTCCCTGGTATGTCAAGTGCGTCTGGCCGCATATCGCATAGCACAATAAACGACGCCATGACCACCCTTGGACAGCCTTTCCGCCGATATTTCGTGTCATGCCGCACCGCAAACAAGGCGTCGACGCGCGACCGCCCCGCGGGGCCTGGCCGGAGCCAGGACCGAACGGGATCGAACGATCCTCAACGGGGCGGCGCGGTCGACCGCAGGCGGGGTCGGCGTCAGGCCGACGGACGGGCCGGACGTCCCACGTGCCGGATGAGGGCGACGGCGTCGGCGGGCGGTCGCGCTTCCAGGCGCCGATACCGGCGACAGTCGCGGGTCCGCTCCATCATGCCGTCGTCGACCATCATGCGCCGCAGAAGGGCCGGGTCGCCGAACAGATGGGCCGCTTCCAGGGTTTGGTTCACCTCGGACTCGGACATCACCCGCCCGGCGGGCAGGCGCGACCACATGACCCACAGGCACAGCATGCGCTGGCTGGCCTTGGACGGCCAGGAGACCAGACGACCGGCGGCGTCGAAGCGGCGGGCGGCCCGTTCGACGGCCCGGTAGTCCACTTGGGGGGCCGGTTCGGGCGGTCGGGCCAGACGCTCCCCGGCCACCAGTTGGGCGCGGAAGTGCTGGAAATTGGCGTAGCCCGCCGACCGGGTCAGCATGTTGAGAAGCTGAAGATGGCCCGGCGTCGCCTCGCAGGCGTCCAGTTCCCGATGCAGGGACTTGGCCAGCGCGGAAATGTCCCGCGCCACGAAGGGAAGAACGGTTTTCGACATGACTCTATCCTCGATGTGCCGATGGCGCTGAGGCTGTCGATGGTCGCTGGCTTACGACACGGCACTGGATGGAGTGTCTGTCGGAACGGAATGAATGGCAGGTTTAGCTTCCCGAGGGACAGCGACGCCTTGGTGAACTGCCGACCAGTCCCCATCTTCTACGCTTCGGGACCGATCTTTTCAAGACCCCGAGCCTAGTGACCCCGGACAGTTCCTGATACCGTCCGCCAAACCAGACGATCGGAGGCGTTATCCCTTGGCTCCCTTGACCATCACCCTGATCATCGCGCTCGTGCTCGCCCAGATCGGCCATCTGACCCTGCTGCGGCGCCAGATGACCTATGTCGGCGCGCGCCGGGATACCGTCCCGGCGGACTTCGCCCAGGCGGTCGACCTGCCCGCCCACCGTAAGGCCGCCGACTACACGGTCGCCAAGGGGCGCGTGGCGATGGCCGAGGCCGTGGTCACGCTGCTTTACGGGATCGCCCTTCTACTGGGTGGACTAACCGGTCTATATGGAATCACGTCGTCCTTTCTGGGGACGGGAGTCCTGGCGGGAACCGTCTTCCTCTTGCTGATCGGCGTCATCAGCACGGTCCTGACCTTGCCGTTCGACGTTTACGGCACCTTCAAGGTCGAGGCGGCCTTCGGCTTCAATCGCACGACGCCCAAGACCTACGTCGTCGATCTGGTGAAGGGCGGCGTGGTCAACCTGATCCTGTCGGGCGCCCTGATCGCCGGTGCCCTGTGGCTGATGGCGGTCGCCTCGGGCCTGTGGTGGCTTTATGCCTGGGTCGGGTTGGTGGCCTTCTCGGCGGCCATGGTGGTGATCTATCCCTTGTGGCTGGCGCCGTTGTTCAACAGCTTCACGCCGTTGCCCGACGGCGAGGTCCGGTCCCGTATCGAGGCCCTGATGGACCGCTGCGGCTTCAAGGCGTCGGGGCTGTTCGTCATGGACGCCTCCAAGCGGTCGAGCCACGGCAACGCCTATTTCACCGGCTTCGGCAAGGCCA
Source organism: uncultured Rhodobacterales bacterium (assembly GCA_964521375.1). Lineage (GTDB taxonomy): Bacteria > Pseudomonadota > Alphaproteobacteria > Rhodospirillales > Rhodospirillaceae > CAZFRK01. The sequence goes on along the minus strand of CAZFRK010000051.1, from coordinate 5,166 downwards.
AGCGCATCGTCCTTTACGACACGCTTCTGGACCAGAACTCGCCGGAGGAGATCGAGGCTGTCCTGGCCCATGAACTGGGCCACTTCAAGCATAAGCATATCCTCATCATGTTCCTGCGCTTCGGCCTGATCAGCTTTACCGCCTTCGCCGCCTGCGGCTGGCTGACCCAACAGCCCTGGTTCCTGGACGGCTTCGGCGTGCCGTTCGAAAGCAACGCCATCGCCCTGGCGCTCCTGTCGCTCTGCCTGGAACCCGTCGGCCTGATCTTCAAGCCGATTTCCAACGGCCTGAGCCGTCGGGCCGAATTCCAGGCCGATGCCTTCGCCCGCCGGACGGTGGGCGCGGAGCCGCTGGTCTCCGCGCTGACCCGCCTGTCGCGGGAGAACGCCTCCACGCTGACCCCCGACCCGCTTTACGCCCTGGTCACCTACTCGCATCCGCCGGTGCCGATCCGGGTGCGAAAACTGCGCGCCGATCAAGCCGCGGAGGAATCGCCTCGACCGGCGCCCGCGGCGCCATAGCGACCACGGCCTCCAACAGCCTCTGCCCGGCCTCCCCCGCGAGCAGGCTTTCGGGGTGGAACTGCACCGCCGTCCAGGGGCGGCGACGGTGGGCGATGGCCATCACCCGCCCATCGTCGGACCGCGCCGTCACCCGATAGGCGTCGGGCACGGTCTCGGCGACCAGGGAGTGGTACCGCCCCACGGTGAGAGCCTCCGGCAGGCCGGCGAACAGCCCCGCGCCGTCGTGCCGGACAACCGACGGCTTGCCGTGCATGGGAACCGGCAATTGGGCTAGCGTGCCGCCGCCATGCTCGATCATGCCCTGAAGCCCCAGACAGACACCGAAGGCAGGCAGCCCCTTCGCCGCGACGGCATCCAACGTCTCCGATAGGCCGAAGTCGGCGGGACGGCCGGGACCGGGCGAGAGCACCACCAGATCCCAAGCCTCGGCTTCCAAGGCCCGCCGCGCCGGTACGGGCCGCAAGGTCGTCACCGTCGCCCCCGTCGCCCGCAGGCAATTCGCCAGCATCAGAACGAAGCTGTCTTCGTGGTCCACCAACAAGACGCGCCGCCCCTGCCCCACCGGACCGCGGGCGGGCGGATTTTCCGTCACGGTGGGCTTCAAGACCTCAAGCAGAGCGGACGCCTTGAGCAGGCATTCGCGATGCTCGGCATCGGGGTCGCTGTCGTGCAACAGGGTCGCCCCGACGCGGACCTCCGCGACGCCACCGGCCAGGCGCATGGCGCGCAACGTCAGGCCGGTGTCCATGGAGCCATCGAAGCGCAAGGCTCCGAAGGCCCCACCGTACCACCGCCGGGAGGTCGGCTCGGTCGCCTCGATGCGCCGCAGCGCATGCAGCTTCGGCGCTCCGGTCACGGTCACGGCCCAGGTGTGAGTCAAGAAGGCATCCAGGGCATCCATTTCCGGACGCAAGGTGCCGGTCACATGATCGACCGTGTGGATAAGGCGGGAGTACATCTCGATCATGCGCCGCCCAATGACCCGCACGCTACCCGCCGCGCAGACGCGGGCCTTGTCGTTGCGGTCGACGTCGGTGCACATGGTCAGTTCGGCCTCGTCCTTGGCCGAATTGAGCAGAGCGCGCACCTGATGGGCGTCCTCCACCGCGTCCCTGCCCCGCGCGATGGTCCCGGAAATGGGACAGGTCTCCACCTGTCGCCGCCTGTCGTCCCGGGGCGTCACCCGCACGAACATCTCCGGCGAGGCGACGACCAGGGCTTCCCCCTCGCCGAGATTGACCAGAGCCTCGTAGGGGGCCGGATTGCGCGCTCGCAGACGCCGATAGAGGTCGGACGGCGGCGCGTCGGCGCGCCGGGCCAGGGTCTGGCTGAGGACCAGTTCGAACAAATCCCCGCGCGCGAACAGCGCCTTGGCCTCGGCCACGCGCGCGGCATATTCGCCCTGTCCGTGATCGGACGACAGCTCCGGCGCGCGACCGGCGGGCAAAGGCGCCTCCGCCCCGTCCCGAGGGCGCCCCTCGGTGGTTTCACCGCCGTAGGCGAAGTCATAGGACAGTTCCATGTCGTCGCTTAAGAAAATGCGATCCGGCAGATAGAGAACGAGATCCCGTTGATCCGCCGGACGCGGCTTGGCGCGCGGCACGTCTTCCAGCGCATAGGCGAGGTCGTAGCCGAAGGTCCCATAGAGGCCCAGGGTCGCGTCTTCCGATGTCCGAAACGCCGCCAGGACCCGACGCAATAGGCTGAAGACCGACGGCGCCCGCGTGCGCTCTTCCTCCGGCCCGTCATGCCGTCCGCTTGGAATGGCCAGGGTCAGCCTGTCGGCGCCGGACGCCGCCGCCTCTGGAAAGAGAGAGGCGATCAGCGCCAGGGGCACCCGCCCCCGCGCATTGAGGGCCTCGACCTCCAGCCATCCGGGCCGCGCCGTCAGAACCAGTGGCGGGTCGGTGAACCCCAGGCCGCCCTTGGTATAGCGGCCCGCGGCATCGACGCCGCTGGAAAAGAGCGCGCCGCGCCGAACGTCCAGCCGCTCCGGCAGGGCCGCGTAGGCGCCGGGACGGCGGCGAACTCGGCGGGTGACGGTCAGTCCGTCGGCGGTGGTGAAGGTGGTGGTGCTCATGGGTCCCTCATGGATGGGGACCGCTCGACAACCGGAAGGGACATGGACAAACGCCAGAAGCCGCCCGGCTTCGAGCGGCCCAGTCTGTCGGTCTGTCAGGAAAGGAAATCGGACAAACGCGCGCGGCCGCTCTAGGAGCGGCGCCACCACATACCAAAGAAGATGGGCGTTGCGTTCGTCATGGCCGGAAGGATGCTCCCGGCGGCAGGGTCCGTCAAGGGGGCTTACGCCCCCTTTTCGGCTCCCGTCTCCGCCTCGACGACGGCCAGCGCGGTCAGGTTCATCAGGCCGCGCACGGTGCTGGAGGGCGTGGCGATATGGGCGGGCGCGTTCAGCCCCAGAAGCATGGGACCGACGTTCAGCGCGTTGGCCGCCGCCTTGACCATATTGGCCGCGATGTTGGCGGCGTCCAGAGACGGCATGACCAGCAGGTTGGCCGCCCCCTTCAGGCGATTGCCGGGGAAAACGAAGTCCCGGATCACTTCGTCCAGGGCGGCGTCGGCGTGCATTTCGCCTTCGACCAGCAGGTCGGGCATGTCCCGCCACAGAATGTCCAGGGTGGCCCGCATGCGCCGGGCGGACGGGCTGTTCGACGCCCCGAAGTTGGAATGGCTGACCAGGGCCACCTTCGGCTCGATCCCGAAGCGGCGGACGCTGTCGGCGGCCATGCGGGTGATCTGCGCCAACTGCTCGGGCGACGGCTCGTGATTGACGTAGGTGTCGGTGATGAAGACCGTGCCCTTGTCCAGGATGAGAGCGTTCATGGCCGCCAGCGTCCGCTGGGCGTCGCCGACCTCGGCCATGCCGCCGAGGACCGAGCGCAAATGCGCCAGATGGTCGTCGTAGGTGCCGTGCGGGCCGCAGATGACGGCGTCCGCCTCGCCCCGGCGCACCATCATGCCGCCGAACAGGGTGTTGGAGGAACGCATGGTCGCCGCCGCCAGATCCGGCGTCACGCCGTGTCGGCGCATCAGCCGCCAATAGGCGTTGGCGAAGCCGTGGAAATGCATGCTGCGGATGGGTTCGATGACCTCCACGTCCTGGCCCGGCTGAAGGCGCAGGCCCAGGCGCTCGATCTCGGCGCGGATGCGGTCCTCGCGCCCGAGCAGGACGGGAAAGGCGATGCCCTCGTCGACCATGGCCTGGGCGCAGCGCAGGACGCGGTCGTCCTCGCCCTCGCCGTAGACCACCCGGCGCTTGGTGCCGCGCGCGCGCGCCATGACCGGTCGCATGACCTGACCGGAGCGATAGACCAGTTCGCCCAAGCGGGCGCGATAGGCGGTGAAGTCCTCGATCGGTCGCCGGGCGACGCCCGACTCCATGGCCGCCTTGGCGATGGCGGGCGCGATTTCGACGATCAGGCGCGGGTCGAAGGGCTTGGGCAGGATGTAGGTGGGACCGAAGCGCAAGGCCTCGCCACGGTAGGCCTTGGCGACGACATCGGTCGCCTCGGCGCGGGCCAGGCGGGCGACGGCCTCGACGCAGGCGATCTTCATCTCTTCGTTGATGGTCGTCGCCCCGACATCCAGGGCCGCTCGGAAGATGAAGGGGAAGCAGAGGACGTTGTTGACTTGATTGGGGAAGTCCGACCGCCCGGTGGCGACGATGGCGTCGGGACGCGCGGCCTTGACCTCGTCGGGCATGATTTCCGGGTCGGGATTGGCCAGCGCCATGATGATGGGCTTGTCGGCCATCCCGGCGACCATATCGCCCTTCAAAACGCCCGGCCCCGACAGGCCGAGGAAGGCGTCGGCCCCCTTCAGCGCCTCGCCCGGAGTCGCCGGGGCGGCGGCCTTGGCGTAACGCGCCTTGTAGGGGTTCATGTCGATCTCGCGGTCGGGCGTCACCAGACCATGGCGGTCGTAGAGGGTGACGTTCTCCACCGGCAGGCCCAGGCTGACCAGCATGTCCAGGCAGGCGATGCCCGCCGCGCCGCCGCCGGTGCTGATCAGCGTCACGTCCTTGATGTCCCGTCCGGTCAGGTGCAGGGCGTTGACGAAGGCCGCCCCGACCACGATGGCCGTGCCGTGCTGATCGTCATGGAAGACCGGGATGGACAGGCGGTCGCGCAGGCGGCTTTCGACCTCGAAGCATTCCGGCGCCTTGATGTCTTCCAGGTTGATGGCCCCGAAGGTCGGCTCCAGGGCGGCGACGGCCTCGACCATGGCGTCGGCGGTGTCGGCGTTGAGTTCGATGTCGAAGACGTCGATCCCGGCGAACTTGCGGAACAGGGCGGCCTTGCCTTCCATGACCGGCTTGGCGGCCAACGGCCCCACGTTCCCCAGGCCCAGGACCGCCGATCCGTTGGTGACGACGCCGACCAGGTTGGCCCGGCCCGTCAGCTCGGCGGCGGTTTCCGGATCGCGGATGATCTCGCGGCTGGCCGCCGCCACGCCCGGCGAATAGGCCAGCGCCAGGTCGCGCTGGGTGGCCATGGGCTTGGTGGGCATGACCGCCAGTTTGCCGGGCTGCGGCAGGCGGTGGTATTGCAGGGCAAGACGGTCGAAATCATCCATGGCGCGGAATCCAGTTGGCCAGTTTCACAGTACTGCGGCAGGGGAT
>CAZFRK010000050.1:0-13472 GCA_964521375.1 uncultured Rhodobacterales bacterium | reverse complement strand
TCTGCTCCTCGGTCATCTTCCAGTCGATGAAGGCCTCGATGTCGGGATGGTCGACGTCGACGATGACCATCTTGGCGGCGCGGCGGGTGGTGCCGCCCGACTTGATGGCCCCGGCGGCGCGGTCGCCGATCTTCAGGAAGCTCATCAGGCCCGACGACTTGCCGCCACCGGCCAGCGGCTCGCTTTCGGCGCGCAGGTTGGAGAAGTTGGTGCCGGTGCCCGAGCCGTACTTGAACAGGCGGGCCTCGCGGACCCACAGGTCCATGATGCCGCCGTCGCTGACCAGATCGTCGGCGATGGACTGGATGAAGCAGGCGTGCGGCTGCGGATGTTCGTAAGCGGAGTCGGACTTGGTCAGCTCGCCGGTCTTGAAGTCCACGTAGGAGTGGCCCTGACCGGCGCCGTCGATGCCGTAGGCCCAGTGCAGGCCGGTGTTGAACCACTGCGGGCTGTTGGGCGCGCCCATCTGGCGGCACAGCATGACGCGCATTTCATCGAAGAAGGCGCGGGCATCCTTTTCGGTGTCGAAATAGCCGCCCTTCCAGCCCCAGTAGGTCCAGGTCCCGGCCAGACGGTCGAACACCTGCTTGGCCGAGGTCTCGCCGCCGAACCGCTTGTCCTCGGGCAGCTTCTCCAGCGCCTTCCGGTCCGGGGCCTGACGCCACAGCCAGGACGGCACGTCCTTTTCCTTGACCGGCTTCAGGGCGGCGGGGACGCCGCGACGACGGAAATACTTCTGGGCGAGGATGTCGCTGGCGACCTGGCTAAAGGCCGTCGGGACCTCGATGCCGGTCTGCTGGAAGACGACGCTGCCGTCGGGGTTGCGGATCTCGCTCGTGGCCTCGCGGAACTCAATCCGCGCGTAGGGGTCCTGGCCGGCTTGCGTGAAGAGTCGCTTGACCTGCATCGATTCCGATCCTCGCCTGTCGTATGGGTGCCGTCGCGGGCGTGCCCGGGACACAAATTGTGGTGTGGTGGCGAATAGGCTTCGCCCTGCCGCGCCGGACCCCTCCAAAGCTCCCCCTAAGAGCACCATATTTGGTGGGGCGACCGGCTGCGAGGCACTAGAGTACGCAGGGCCGGAATCCGGGGCAACCAAATTTTGTAACGTTCCGCATATGGAATACTACATTTTGTTGCTAATTTTTCTCCTTTCAGGAAGCACGGCCCGCGACCATCCCCTTCGAACGCCCCGCCTCGGGCGTTTTCGGGCGCTTCCCGCACACTATATATGGTGTTTGTCCGCCCGCTGGTGGTGGCTCGGCGGACCGTTCCCGTCGCCCCGCCCGCGCTTGGGACGTCGCCGCCGGGCGACGGCGTGGCGGCGATGCTTGAGGGGAGAGGCCAAGGCATGGTAAATCCCCTGACCAACGCGGACTCATCGGAGCGCCAGACGAGCATGATTACCGGAACCCAGATCTACACGTGGCTGCGCGGTCGTCAGGTCGGAACGGACCAGTACGGCAATCGCTACTATGAGGACAAGAAGGCTCTGCCGGGAACCAATCGTCCGCGCCGCTGGGTCATGTACAAGGGGTCGATGGAAGCCTCGAAGGTGCCCGCCGAGTGGCACGCCTGGCTGCATCACACCACGGCGACGCCGATCAAGGCCGAGCACCGCCCGTGGCAAAAGGAACACCAACCGAACCTGACCGGCTCGGCCTACGGCTACGTGCCGCCGGGCCACCTGGAGCGCGGCGGCGAACGGGACCGCGCCACCGGCGACTACGAGCCCTGGACTCCGGCCTGAGCCGATGATCTTCCGCCGCGCCCGCGAGACGGCCATCGGGGCCGTGACCCTCGGCGTCCTGGTGCTGGTTCTCTGGATCAACGCCGCGGATCGCGACGCCATCGGCGAGGGCGGCGGCGGCTACAGGCTGAGCGCGGTGTTCCAACGGACCGAAGGGCTGGCGCCGGGCGCCGACGTCCGGGTCGCCGGTCTGGCGGTGGGGCAGGTCACCGACCAGACCCTGGACGAGCACTTCCGCGCCCATGTCACCCTGCGCATCGACGGCGACGTCCAGGTTCCCGTCGACAGCGCGGCGATCATCGAAACGGACGGCCTTCTCGGGTCCAAGTACATCGAGTTGCAGCCGGGCGGGGCCGAGGACATGCTGAAACCCGGCCAGCGCATCGAATACGTTCAGGGCAGCGTGGTCATCGAGGAACTGTTGGCCAAGGTCGTGGCCCAGGCCAAGGCCAAGCGGGCCGAGGCGGCGTCGCGCGCCGCCCGTCCCCCGGTGGAGGGTGGAGGAGCGGACACTGGCGGCGAGTCCGCCGTGCCGTCGCCGTTCCCGAGTCTGCTGGCGCCCCTGGACGATGCGGGCGGGACCGGCCAATGAGGGACGCGACGCCAAGGGGCGAGGGGGAGCGGGTATGAGTCGCAATCCGATCGAAACGATCATGGGCGCCGTGGTTCTGGTGGTCGCCGGTCTTTTTCTGGCGTTCGCCTATTCCACCGCCGACTTGCGGACGGTCGAGGGCTACAAGATTTCCGCCGCCTTCGCCAAGGTCGGGGGCCTGGGCGTCGGCGCCGACGTGCGCATCTCGGGCATCAAGGTCGGCACCGTCACGGCGCAGGCTCTGGACCCCCAGACCTATCAGGCGGTCGTCACCATGAGCATTCGCCCCGACGTGCGGCTGCCCGCCGATACGCGGGCCTCGGTGGCCAGCGAGGGGCTGCTGGGCGGCAAGTTCCTGAAGCTGGAACCCGGGTCCGACAGCGACACCCTGGCCGACGGCGGGGCGCTGACCCAGGTCGCCAACTTCCAGTCCCTGGAGGATCTGGTCGGCGAGATCATCTTCCTGGCGACCCAGGAGCCGCCTCCGCCCCCGCCGCCGGGAGGGGGGACGGCCAGCGGACCCGACGCCTTCCAATGATCGTGTCGCGCCTCACCCTGGCCACCGGCCTGTGCCTAGCCGTCCTGGCGACGGCGGCCATGGCCGCCCTCGGCCCCGCGCGGGCGGCCCAGGACGACCCGGCCCTGGATGGCCCGGCGCCGCTTGCCGCGGGGTCCATCGAGCGGGAGGTCGCCGTCCTGCGGTGGCTGGACAAGGTGACGGCGCGCGTCGACACCATCGCAGTGCCGGTCAACCGAAGCGTCCGGGTCCAGACCCTGGAAATCATCGTCCGCGCCTGCCTGGAGCGACCGCCGGAGGAACCGCCGGAATCGGCGGCCTTCCTGGACGTGTCGGAGGTCAAGCCGGGCGAGCCGACGGCGGAAGTGTTCCGCGGCTGGATGTTCGCCTCCAGCCCCGCCCTGTCGGCCATGGAGCATCCGGTCTATGACCTGTGGGTGCTGGACTGCCGCGATCAGCGCGACGAGCGGGCGAAGGACACCACCTCGTCCACCGACAGCGCGCGGTAGAAGCGCGCAGGGGTCGTCAGGGCGGCGGTCAGGCGCTTCAGGTAGTCCGTCTTCGGTATTTCGATGGCCCCGAACCGCTCCAGATGCTCGGTCACGAACTGGGTGTCGAGCAGGGTGAAGCCGCCCGCCGTCAGGCGCGCGCAGAGGTGGACCAGGGCCACCTTCGAGGCGTCCGTGCGGCGCGAGAACATGCTCTCCCCGAAGAAGGCGCCGCCGAGCGCCAGGCCGTAGAGGCCCCCGACCAGCGCGTCGTCCCGCCAGCATTCCACGGAATGGGCCAGCCCCAGGGCATGCAGATCCAGGAACATCTCGCGGATCTGGTCATTGATCCAGGTGTCCGGGCGGTCCGGTCCCGGTTCGGCGCAGCCGTCCAGGACCGCGTCGAAGGCGGTGTCGCAGCGGACCTCGAACCGCTCCTGGCGGACGACCTTCAGCAGTGACCGGGGAACGTGCAGGCCGTCCAGCGGCAGGATGCCGCGATCGGGCGGATCGACCCAATAGAGCCTGGGATCGTCCCGCGACCGGGCCATGGGAAAGACGCCGCAGGAATAGGCGCGCAACAGGATCTCGGGCGTCAGCATGGACATCGGTCGAAAGAACCGTCAGGTCGAAGGTGCACCCATGATGCACCGGACGTTCGGGCCATGGGAGAGCGCCAAAAGGACGAGGGCCGCCTCCATCGGGAAGCGGCCCCCGCCTCGTCGGCTGTTTTCCGGGCGTCCGTCCAGAGCGGCGTTCGCTCCCTTGCGGTCGCGAAACCCACTCGACCCATTATTTCTGAAGCAAATACGTCGTGGCGGACGAAACCGTCCGCTCGGGATTTGCCCTGGGGCTCGACGGGCGCCGGTCAGTCCTTGGCCTTGGCCGCCAACCACTGTTCCAGCCAGCGGATGTCGTAGGCGCCGTTCTGGAAGTCCTGATCCTCGACCAGCTTCTGGTGCAGGGGAATGGTGGTGTCGATGCCGCCGACCACGAATTCCCCCAGCGCCCGGCGCAGGCGCATCAGGCATTCGGTGCGGTTGGCCCCGGCGACGATCAGCTTGGCGATCATGCTGTCGTAGTGGGGCGGCACGGTGGCGCCGGTGAACAGGCCGGAGTCGACGCGCACGCCCAGGCCGCCGGGGGCGTGGTAGTCGCCCACCTTGCCCGGGCAGGGGCGGAAGGTGGCTGGGTCCTCGGCGTTGATGCGGCATTCGATGGCGTGACCGGTGAAGGTGACGTCTTCCTGGGTGTAGCCCAGCGGCGCCCCGGCGGCGATGCGCAGCTGCTCGCGCACCAGATCCAGGCCGGTCACGGCCTCCGTCACCGGATGTTCCACCTGCAGTCGGGTGTTCATCTCGATGAAGAAGAACGCGCCGTTCTCATAGAGGAACTCGATCGTCCCGGCGTTGCGGTAGCCCAGCTTTTGCATCGCCTCGCAGGCGGTGCGTCCGATGGCCGCCCGCTGGGTCTCGTTCAGGGCCGGGCTGGGCGCCTCTTCCAGGACCTTCTGGTGACGCCGCTGGAGCGAACAGTCGCGTTCGCCCAGGTGGACCACGTTGCCGTGGTTGTCGGCCAGGATCTGGATTTCGATGTGGCGTGGATTGCCGAGGTACTTTTCCATGTAGACTTCGGCGTTGCCGAAGGCGGCGGCGGCTTCCGTGCGGGCCGTCTGCCAGGCCTCGGCCAGATCGGCGGCGCAGGTCGCCACCTTCATGCCGCGCCCGCCGCCACCGGCGGACGCCTTGATGAGGACCGGGAAGCCGGTTTCCTCGGCCACCGCCTTGGCCTCTTCCAGGGTGTCCACGGCGCCGGGGCTGCCGGGCACGCACGGCAGGCCGCTTTCCAGCGCCGCCTTCTTGGCCGTCACCTTGTCGCCCATCAGGCGGATGTGATCGGGCGTCGGTCCGATCCAGACGAAGCCGTGGTCTTCGACCATTTCGGCGAAGTCGGCGTTTTCGGACAGGAAGCCGTAGCCTGGATGGATGGCGTCCGCCCCCGTCACCGTCGCCGCCGACAGGATGGCGGCGCGGTTCAGGTAGCTGTCACGGGCGGCGGCGGGGCCGATGCAGACGGCCTCGTCGGCCAGACGCACATGCATGGCGTCGGCGTCGGCGGTCGAATGGACGGCCACCGTCTTGATGCCCATTTCCCGGCAGGCGCGGTGGATGCGGAGCGCGATCTCGCCGCGGTTGGCGATCAGGACCTTATCGAACATGCGGCGGGGGCCTTATTCGACGATGACCAGCGGCTCGCCGTATTCCACCGGCTGCGCGTCGCTGACCAGGATGGAGGTCACCTTGCCGGAGCGCGGCGCGCGCACCGGGTTGAAGGTCTTCATAGCCTCGATCAGCAGCAGGGTCTGGCCCTCGCTGACCGACTGGCCCGGCTGGATGAAGTGGGCGGCGCCCGGCTCCGGCGACAGGTAGGCGACGCCGACCATGGGCGCCTTGACGGCGCCGGCGTGGTCGACCGGGGCCGGAGCGGCCGCGGTCCCGGCGGCGGGGGCCGCGGCGGGAGCGGCGACCGGGGCGGCCTGCGCGGCCATCTGACCCTTGGCGACGCGGATGCGGACGCTCTCGGTCTCGTATTCGATCTCGGTCAGGCCGGTTTCGTCCAACAGACCGGCCAATTCGCGAATGGCCGCGCTGTCCACGTTCGATGCTTTGCTCATCTACTTCTTCTCTTTTCGGTTCGTGCCGTCCAGCATCCGCGACAGGGCGTCCAGGGCCAGAATATAGCCGTGGCCGCCGAAGCCGCAGATCATGCCCTTGGCCGCCTGCGACACGTAGCTGTGGTGGCGGAAGGCTTCCCGCTGGTGAATGTTGGAAAGGTGCACCTCGATGGTCGGCAGGCCGACGGCCTTGAGGGCGTCGAGAATGGCGACCGAGGTGTGGGTATAGGCGGCGGCATTCAGGATGACGCCGTCGAATTTGCCCCGTGCGTCCTGAATCCAGGTGACGAGGTCGCCCTCCATGTTCGACTGCCGGAAGGTCACGTTCAGGCCGAGCGTGGCCGCGTGATTCCTGCAGGCTTCCTCGATCCCGGCGAGGGTCTCATGGCCGTAGATCTCCGGCTGGCGGGTACCCAGCAGGTTGAGATTGGGGCCGTTGAGGATAAGGACGGACGTGCGCAAGGGGCGGACCCGCCTGACGATGCTTCAGAGTCGGTACAGGTCTATAGCATGCCTGGGGTTTCAGGCAAGCGTCGGACCGGCATCCCTTGCGACGAATGTACCGGTCCGCGGCGGATTTCCTAGTCGATATCCCAGAACGGGCGGGCCAGTTCCGCCCGCCGCGCCTCTTCGGTCAAGCCCAGGTCGGCCATCTGGCGGGCCTCCAGGGCGGCCAGTTCCCGCCGCTGACCGGCGACGCGGAGGGCGCGCCGCGCCCACGCCAGGGCCGCCCGCGGGCCGGTCGCGGAGCGAGGCGTCGGGGCGGAGGCGGCGGGCCGGGCAAGGCCGGGGGCGGACGTCTGGCTGGAGCACTGGGCGGACATGGCGGCCTCCTATGGCGGCGGGATGGGGCGCGCTTGGCGCGGGGCGTCGTCTTGTCCAGGCAGAGTGCCGCCTCGCCTTGCATTATGGAATGCAATCCTCATAATGGCCGCCATTAGCATTGCTATTGGAGGGGGCCGCCATGCCGCGCAATCTGGACATCGCCCTGCTGCGGGCCTTCGTCACCGTGGCCGAGAACGGCGGCATGACGCGGGCGGCGACGCTGCTCAATCTCACCCAGGGGGCGGTCAGCCAGCAGGTGAAGCGGCTGGAGGCGCTGCTCGACCAGGCGGTGTTCGAGCGCGACCGCGCGGGCATGACCCTGACCGCCGCCGGGGAGCGCCTGCTGCCGCGCGCCATGAAGCTGGTCGAGATGAACGACGCCCTGTGGAACCAGATGATCGCGCCGGAGGTGGAGGGCGAGGTGCGGTTGGGCGTGCCGCACGACATCGTCGCCGCCTTCATCCCGCCGATCCTGAAGACCTTCGCGCGCGAATGGCCGCGGGTGCGGGTGACCATCTCCGCCGATACCTCGCCGGTGCTGAAGGCGCAATTGGACGGCGGCGAGGTGGACCTCTGCCTGACGACCGAGCTGGATCCGCCCGCTCCGGCCGAGGTCCTCGCCCTGGAGCCGCTGGTGTGGGCCGGGGCGCCGGGCGGCGCGGCCTGGCGCGAACGCCCCCTGCCGTTGGTCCTGGGCAACGAGACCTGCGCCTTCCGCGGCTCGACGCTGGAGGTCCTGGCGCGCGCCGACGTGGAGTGGCGGTTGGTCAGCGCCATGCGCGACATGGAAAGCATGTACGCGGTGGCCTCGGCGGATCTGGCCATCCTGGCGCTGATGGGAGCCGCCCTGCCGCCGACGCTGGAGGTGCTGCCCGCCGATTGCGGTCTGCCCGTGCTGCCCGCCTTCGCCATCGCCCTCTATCCGCCGCGCCGCGCCGCGCCGCCCGCCCGCGTCCTGGCCGACCACATCCGCCGCGCCTTCGCCGCCCGCGCCGTGACGGCGGTGCCCGCCTGAGCGGCGCCCGCCCGGCGACTCCCGTGTCGCGGTCGGCTGGAGTGGCTTTCGCTCTAGGTCCGCGGGGAGACGGGGCGGTCCGCCGGTTCCGCGCGGCGCCGGAACCCGCGACCGATCGCCCGTCCAGCGTCCACGAAGGGCGCGCCGTAAAGGTTCCATAGCGTGTCGCTGTCCGGCGTACCGGGCAGTCCGAACCGGAACCGCTGGGTCCGCGACGGCATGTAAAGGGTGCCGAACAGCAGGTCGATCAGCGAGAACCGCTCCGAATAGTTCCACCGCATCAGCCGCGCGTCGTGGTGGACGTGATGGAGGCCGGGGCTGCAATAGATGTATTCCACCAGCCTCGGCAGGCGCAGCGGGATGTTGGAATGCCGCAAGGGGGCGGTGAGGAAGTGAAAGCCCATGGCGGCGATGATGCCGTTGCGGGCCAGTTCCAGGTGCTGGTCCCCCGTCACCCAATGAAACAGGACGACCCAGGCGGCCATGCCGCCCGACCGGCCCAATCTCAGCAGCAGGCTGCTGAAGGGGTGGTGACGCTTGACGGAAATCGGCGTCATGGTCGAGGAACTGTGATGCAACTCGTGGAACGGCCACAGGACGGCGGATTCGTGGGATAGACGATGGACCCAGTAGTAGCCCGTCTCGCGAAACAGCAGCAGGCCGACGCCGTAGCAGACGGATAGCGCCACCGGCACCGATCGCGGCGGCTGGGCGCCGGGGTCGAACACCAGCCACCCCAATTCGCCCTGGAGGACCGCCGGCCAATAGTCGTAGACGCTGGTGATGGTGGCGACCATCAGGGCGGCGGCCAGGGCGCGCGTCGCGACGTCGACTCCGACGTTGAGAAAGAACACCAGGGCATCGGTTTGCGAGGACGCCGACAGGATGACCCGGCGGTTGACCTGCCGGGCGCGCACATAGCGCCAATAGAGGCGGAGGGTTCGCCATGGGTGGGGAAAGCGGGGGCGGCGACCGGGGCGCCAGACCGTCCGCGCGATCACGGCGACCAGCACCAGCGCCGCCGCTCCGGCCAGGAAGTCCGGATGGAAGCGGCCCAGGATGGCGGTCGTGGTCGCGACATAGTCATGCCACGCGTCGCCGAGAATCACCCAAAGGCTTGCCACGTCCACGGTCGGTTCCTCTCGTCGCCGGTTCGCGAAAGGTATCCTGGACGCAAAATTTTGTCAATATCCGGCGACCCGCGGCGCCCGGGCGCTCCGTTGTCCCCGGTCTCCGGGGCGGTGGCGGCGGGGCGGGGGTTGCGCGGGCCGACGGCGGGTCCCATACTCCGGCCCGACCTTTCCTTCGTCAGGAGCCGACGCCATGCGCATCACGCTCAACGGCGACCTTCGCGACCATCCCGACGGCGAGACCGTCCAGGACCTGCTCACCGGCCTCGGCCTCAATCCGGCCAAGGTGGCGGTGGAGCGCAATCGCGAGATCGTGCCGCGATCGACCTACGGCGCCGTCGTCCTGGCGGACGGGGATCAATTGGAAATCGTGCACTTCATCGGGGGTGGCTGAGACATGACCAAGGCGATGGCCGACGATATGCTGACCGACGACGCGTTCGAGGTGGCGGGCCGCCGCTTCACCTCGCGGCTGCTCGTGGGCACCGGCAAGTACAAGGACTTCGAGGAGACCGCCGCGGCGATCGAAGCCAGCGGGGCCGAGATCGTCACGGTCGCCGTCCGCCGGGTCAACGTCTCCGATCCGACCCAGCCGATGCTTGTCGATTACGTCGATCCCAAGACCTACACCTATCTGCCCAACACGGCGGGCTGCTTCGACGCCGACAGCGCCGTGCGCACCCTGCGCCTGGCCCGCGAGGCGGGCGGCTGGGATCTGGTGAAGCTGGAAGTCCTGGGCGACCAGAAGACGCTTTATCCCAACGTGACCGAGACCCTGGCCGCCGCCGAGGCGCTGATCAAGGACGGCTTCAAGGTCATGGTCTATACCAACGACGATCCGATCATGGCCAAGCGCCTGGAGGATCTGGGCTGCGTGGCGATCATGCCGCTCGGCTCCCTGATCGGCTCGGGTCTCGGCATCCAGAACCCGGTGAACATCCGCCTGATCAAGGAAAGCGTGGCCGTTCCCGTGCTGGTGGACGCGGGTGTCGGCACGGCGTCGGACGCCGCCATCGCCATGGAACTGGGCTGTGACGGCGTACTGATGAACACCGCCATCGCCCACGCCGACGATCCCATCCGCATGGCGCGCGCCATGAAGCTGGCGGTGGAAAGCGGGCGCCTGTCCTATCAGGCGGGCCGCATGCCCCGAAAGATGTACGCCGATCCCTCCTCGCCGCTGGCCGGACTGATCTGAGGCTGGACCGAACCCCGCCGCCGCCCGGCAATTCCTGCCCGGTGGCGGCGGCAAAAACGGCCCCCTCGTGGGCGGTCGACGGTTCCATCGCCCCGGAAATCGGCGGATTTCCTACTCTCGGAAACTGGTACGGCGGTTGCAGCGCAAGCTGGCGCAGACTTTTTTCGTGGTCCAGCAGAGGGCGCCGCCATGGCCATCTGGGGTTCGTTCACCACGTCGAGCATGGCCATGATGGCGCATTCGCGTCACATGGGGCAGATCGGCACGAACATCGCCAATATGAACACCATCTCTTACAAGGAGGTGGAGACCACCTATCAAACCTTGAAGTCCAACGCCACGGCGCGGTTCGACTTTTTCGGCGTCGACACCGTGGACACCCGCCGGGTCGATAACCAGGGCGTCATCCTGTCGAGCGACGGAGCCTTCGACCTCGCGATGAACGGACAAGGGTTTTTCGTCACCAATACGGCGGCGGACGGTTCGGGCGACACATACTACACCCGCGATGGCAGCTTCGGTGGTGCCCAGAGCACGCTGGGCACGGACAGCGACGGCGACGGCCAAGTGGATCAGAGCACGCTTCTGGTCACGCAGCAGGGCCAGTACGTCATGGGGTGGGCCGCCAACGAGGACGGCAGCGGCTTTTCCTCCAGCCTCGGCGCGGTGACCATCAACCACAACGCCGTCAGCCCCGGTCGCGCGACGCGGGCGGTCACCCTGAGCGGCAATATCGCCAACATCAACGGGTCAGCCGGAACGCCGAGCTATCAGACCTCCCTGCCCATCGCCTCGTCGCACGTCGGCGCCGACGGCTCGACGACCACGCGCATGAACAGCGTGGCCATGACCTGGACCAAGGTCTCCGATACCCAGAACGCCTGGACGGTGGATCTGCCCGCCTCGGCGAACGCCGACATCACCAGCGTCACGATGACGCCGAGCCAAGTGCACTTCACCTCCGATGGGCGTTTGGACACGGCGGCGACGTCGGTGCCCTTGCAGGCCACCGTCACCTGGGCGGACGGCAGTACGCAGAGCGTCGATATCGATATCTCGAGCATGACCCAATACGCCGACCCGGAGGGCGGCATTTCGGTCGGCACCCTGACCCATGACGGCTACGTCGAGGGACGCCTGGAGCGGACGGCCTTTAACTCCCAGGGCGTTCTGACCGGCTTCTTCTCCAACGGCGTTCAACAGGCGCTCTACAAGCTGCCCATCGCCACCTTCGCGGTGCCCAACAAGCTGGAAGCCCTGAACGGCAACGTCTATCGCGAGACCGGCGAGTCCGGAACGCCGACCATCAACAGCCTGTCGGAGGGGAGCTCGACATCGCTGGAAGTCGGGGCCTTGGAAGCGTCGGGCGTGGTCCTGGAAGACCAGTTCACGCGCATGATCACGACGCAGAAGGCCTACAGCAGCTCGGCGACCGTGTTCAGGACCAGTGACGAGATGATTCAGGAAGCGCGGAACCTGAAGCGATAAGGACTGGGCACGCGCGTTCCGCCGGAATGAAGGCGGCGCTTTCGGTGGATATCGCTATTTTCTAATTCTTTCGGAGGATGGTGGTGAGAGAGGTGGTGACCCATACTCCACCGCGAGACGCCACCCTGGGATGTCGCCGACATGTCGCCCGCTAGTTTCGTCACTCCGCTTGTCGATGTCCTGAACAGCCTCGGACTGTTCGGGCTTTTGGTGCTGTGCTACGGCTTCCTGCTGCGCGCCGCCCGGCGGCGGTTTCGGGAACCTCTCATGGGGTTGTTGTTCGCGATCGGCGCCGTGGTCGCCCTGTCGACGCCGCACGAAGTCGCGCCCGGCATCATCGTCGATGCCCGCGCTGTCGTCCTTGGCCTCGCCGGTCCTTTCGGCGGCACGATCGCGGCGATCATTTCGGCGGCGGCCGCCTCGATCCTGCGACTGTCGATTGGTGGCGCGGGTGCCCACGCGGGCGTCGTGGGGATTTGTCTCGCCGCCGGGTTCGGAATCGCCTTTCGTTATCTGTGGACGCGGCCCGAAACAGGGTACGGCGTCAAGGCGCTTTTCGCGCTGGGCGTCTTGGTGTCCGTCCAAACCTTTTCCGTGTTCCTCCTGCCCTGGGAGGTCGCCTATCCGGTGTTCGTCAAGGTCGCCCCGGCGCTCCTTCTGGTGACCATCACCGGCATCGTCTTGTTGGGGATGGTGCTGTCGCGGGAGTGGGAGCGCCTGCGGAACGAGACACATCTGCGCACCGCCGCCGGAAGCGATCCTTTGACCGGACTGGCCAATCGCCGTCAGTTCGACCAGACGGCTGCCCTTGTCCTCGCGACCGCGCGGCGGCATGGCCGACCTCTCGCGGTGGTCAGCCTGGATTGCGACCATTTCAAGTCGATCAACGACCGCTTCGGGCATGACGGCGGGGATCTGGTGCTCAAGGCCCTGGCCGACCTCATGCGCCATACGGTGCGCACCGAGGATCTGGCGGCCCGCTTCGGTGGCGAGGAGTTCATCATCCTTTTGCCCGATACGACGGAAGCCGCCGCGACCGTTCTGGCCGAGCGTCTGCGCGAGGGGGCCGAGAGGCTGACCGTGCGGACACCCGCCGGGCCGGTGAGCCTGACCGTCAGCCTGGGGGTCGCGGAACTGGGGGATGGGCAAGGCAGGGAGCACCTGCTGGCCGCCGTCGACAAGGCCCTCTATCGAGCCAAGAACGCGGGTCGCAACCGGGTCGAACGGGCGTCCGAAGACCCCACGCCGCCGCGCCTCGAAAGCGCCTGAGACACCGCTTGCCCGCCGTCTTCCCGCCCGAACACGCGCCGCCGGAGCGGTCACGCGACGGACGGGCGCTAGGTCAACCGGCCTTGCGGGCCTCTGCGATGGCCTGCTTCAGCGTGTCGGCGTCCAGGGCGCCCGGAATCACCTGATCCCCGACGATGAAGGCGGGCGTGCCGCCGATCCCCAGCGAAGCGGCCTGTTCCATGGTGCCGCGCAGGGTCTCCTCGACCGCCGGGTCGGCGGCGTCCTTGGCGGCCCGCTCCACGTCCATGCCCACGGTCTTGGCGTACTGGCGCAGCACGGCGTCGGTGATGTCGCCGCGATGGGTCATCAGGGCGCCGTGGAACGCCTTGTAGAGGCCCTGCTTGTGGGCGGCCATGGCCCAGCGGGCGCCGAGCAGA
This sequence comes from uncultured Rhodobacterales bacterium, assembly GCA_964521375.1. Taxonomy (GTDB): domain Bacteria; phylum Pseudomonadota; class Alphaproteobacteria; order Rhodospirillales; family Rhodospirillaceae; genus CAZFRK01. The sequence goes on along the minus strand of CAZFRK010000050.1, from coordinate 128 downwards.
GACTGCGGGCCGAGGATGGGCAGTTCCTTCATCACCAGCCGCACCTTGCCGTCGGCGGTGACGGTGTCCATGACCGGGCCGAAGACGCGCTTGCAGTAGCCGCACTTGTAGTCGAAGAACTCGACCAC
>CAZFRK010000049.1:11467-13533 GCA_964521375.1 uncultured Rhodobacterales bacterium | reverse complement strand
GGGATGCTACGGGAAACTCACCCTCCGTGTGGACCGGTTTTCGGGGAGAAGGTCACTTGGCCGCCGTCAGGTGCGGCAGGTGCAGCAGGCGCTGGGCGTTGCCTTCCAGAAGCAGGGTGACGCGGGTCAGTCGGCGCAGCAGGTAGTTGTAGCCGAGCACCGCCGGGATGGCGGCGAACAGGCCCGCCGCCGTGGCCACCAGGGCTTCGGCGACCGGCCCGGCGACCAGGGCCATGGACAGGGCCTCGGCGCCGCTCAGTCCGTCCAGCGCGTGCATGATGCCCCAGACCGTTCCCAAAAGGCCGACGAAGGGCGCCACGTTGCCGACGCTGGCCAGGACCGCGAGACCGCTTTCCAGGCCCTGCCGCAGGGAGCGAACCCCGTGCCACAAGCGATCGGCCTCGGCGTCCGGCGGCAACCCCAGGGCCAGCAATGGAGCCAACGCCGCCGTTGGCCCGCGATGGTCGGCGAAGGCGTTCAAGCCGGTGCCCGGGTCCTGATCCAAACGTCGCGCCAGGCGCGCCTCGACCGTCAGGGCGCGCTTGAACTGGACCGACTTGGCGAGGATCAGGGTCCAACTCGCGATGGACATGACGATCAAGGCCATGAAGACACCTCGGACGACCCAATCGGCGTCGGTCCACCAGGACAGTGGGGTTGCTTCGGTCATGGGCGACGGCTCCCGGTTCAGCGTAGGGAAAAGGTGATGGGGACGGTGACGGCGGCGGCGGTCGGGCGACCGTTCCGGCGGGCGGGCTCGAACCGCCATCCCAGGACGGCGCTTCGCGCGATCTCGTCCAGGCGCGCGTTGCCCGACGTCTCGGAGACGCGCGCCGTTGTGGGCCTGCCGTCGGCGCCGACCTGGACGGTCAGCAGGACGCGGCCCTCGATGCCGGCGCGGCGCGCCCAGAGGGGATAAGGTGGCGGTGGATTGTTCAGGTAGGCGGCGGTGTGGGAGGCCGGGACGAAGACGGGGGCCGAAGGCGCCGCGGCGACCGCCGTCGGCGGCGATGCCGGAACCGGGGTCGGCGCGACGGTTCGCGGCGCCGGGGGCCGGGGCGTCGACGACCGCGGCGGGACGGGTTTCGTCGGCGGGGCGCGGTCCACGGGTGGAGGCGGCGCCGTCTTCACGGGGCGCGGCGCGGGAACAGGCTCCGGCGTGGCGGGCGGAGGGGCGGTCTCTTTAGGCTGGTCCGCGACCTCGGACTCGCGAGGAGGAGGCTCCGGAGCCTCGTCGACGGCGGGCCGTTCCTGAGGCGGGGCCTTGGGGAGCGGAGGCGCGGCGTCCGTCTCGGGGGGGCGCGGGGCGGGAAGGTCGACGACCTGGAAGGCTTGACGGCGTGGAGGGTCCGGTGGCGTGACCGCGAAACCGGCCAAACCCGCGAGCAACACCCCATGCGTAACCACCACGATCAGCGCCGACGCGCCAACAGGTCCCCGGTCCACCATAGCCCCAATCACGAATCCCCATTTCCCGTGGGGACATGTCGCAAGTCACGGGCCACTCTTTAGCGGTATGGAAACAAAAGAAAGTTTTTGGAAACTTCGCGGGGAGGTGTGTCATTTGACACAGCGACCGCGTCAAAGGGCGCAAGTCGGGATCACCGAACCTAGGTCGGGTCGGCGGGATCGGTTCCAGGGGACCGGGGGATCGGCCTATGCGTCGGGGGACGCCGGTCCGGGCCGGTCCAAGCGGTGGACCTTGGCCGTGAAGGCATAGCCGACGTTGCGGACGGTCTGGATGGGGCCGGACTGTCGCCCGCTCGCCGCGGCCAGGGTGCGCCGTAGGCGGGAGACCAGAACGTCCAGGCGGCGGTCCTCGGTGTCGCGCGGGGACAGGCCGACGGCGGTCAAAAGGGCGTCGCGCGGGACCGGTTGCCCGGGACGCCGGGTCAGGAGGTCGATGGCCGCCCATTGCGCTGCCGATAGGGGGACGGGGGCGCCGTTCGGCCCGACTAGGCGCCAGGCGACCGGATCGACGGTCCAGGCGGTCTCGTCCTCGGTTCCGGTTCCGGCCTTGGCCTCTCGTCCGGGGTTGGGCTTGTCTCCCGCTTCTTGACCGAGAC
>CAZFRK010000049.1:0-11457 GCA_964521375.1 uncultured Rhodobacterales bacterium | reverse complement strand
CGAGACGCCGCATCAGTCCGAGGATCACCGCCTCCAACTCCCGCAGGTCGACGGGCTTGGCTAGGTAGCTGTCGGCGCCGTCCCGCCGTCCGCGTATCCGACTGTCCGTGTCGGCCCGCCCGGTCAGTAGGATGAGACCAGCGTGGGTCCGGTCCCGCAGGCGGGCGACGGCGGACAGGCCGTCCTCGCCCGGCAGGCCGACGTCGAGCAGGATGATGTCGGGCGTCGCTTCCTGGAGGCAGGCTTCCAGGGCCGCCACGGAGCCGACGCACCGCACCGCCATGCCGCGCTTGCTCAGGAAGCGGCGGACGGGTTCGCGGAAATCCGCCTCGTCCTCCACCATGACCACCCGGATGTCGCTCATGGCCGTCGTCGTGCTCCGTTCCTGCTCAGGTCATGCGAACCGCCGGGGCGGATATCCTGTCGGCCCGGCGGCCTTCCGTCGGCGCGGCGACCTCCGCCGACGACGGCGCGACGATGGGGAGAAGGACCTGGATACCAGTTTCCCCCCCGCCGCACACGCTGATTTCGCCGCCGTGCAGGTCGACGATGCGCCGCGCGAGGTAGAGGCCCAGCCCCATGCCGGAGGCCCCGTTCGGCGTCCCACCCCGGCGATACTTTTGGGACAGCAAGGCCAGCTCCGAGGCCGTCAGGCCGGGACCGTCGTCCAGGATGGCGACCGAGATCCAGCCGCCGTCATGGCCCGCCGGGCGGCACAGAACCCGCGCGTCGTCGGCGTCGCGGCCATACTTGCGGGCATTGTCGATGAGGCAGGAAAAGGCCACGGGCAACAGCAGGCCGTCGGCCCGGATGGTCGGATCGGCGCCCAGGGTCCAGAGTAGCGGAACCTTGTGCTCCGAGGCGACGGCTTCGACGCAGCCGCGCAGGGAGCAGGGCGGCAGATCGGCCTGGGCCGTCGCGGACTCCATCCAGTCGTCGGCCAGGCAAGCCTCGACCAGCGCCGACAGGCGGCTGGTCACGCGCTCGATGCGGGCGATCTCCTCGGCGGATTCCGTGTCGGCGGCGGGAAGGTTGGCGTCGATAACGGCGGCGGACGCGCCGATGATCGACAGCGGGGACCGGAACTCGTGCGACACCATGACCAGGAAGTTGCGCTGTTCGCTCAAGGCGGTCTCGGCGACGCGGCGGCTGCGGTCCAGTTCCGTGATGCGCGTGTTCAACTCGTTCCGCAGGCGGTCGGCGACCATCATGATCATCGCCCCGGCCAGCAGGATGGCGTGCACGATGACCCAGCCGACCATCAGGCGCATGGCGTCGGGGACGGTTTCCGACCACATGAGGTCGGTGGTCGTGGGCTGGCTCCGGAAGACGAACAGAAGGTTGACGGTCGCGATGACGGCGACCACCCCCCACAGGATACCGGCGAATCCCTGGGCGACGTTGTGGCGCGGCATCCGCCACAGAAGCACCCAGGAGCAGAGCAGCGCCACCACGGCGATCACCGCCAGGAAGGTCAACGCCCGCACGGTATTGGCCAGGGGGTCTCCGGCGGCCAAGGCCGCCAGGGCCACATAGCCCGGCGGCAGGAGGATCAGCAGGCGCCACGGCAGGGCACGGCCGGCGAACCCCGCGAAGCCGCGCAGCAGAAAGAGGACACCGGCCAGTTGGATGGCGTGGGCCGCGGTCATGCCCCAATACCCGGCGTCGGCGCCCAGCCAAACCCCGATCAGCAGTCCCGACCCGTGCACCATCTTCCCCGTCACCCAATCCCGGGGACCGGGGATGGCGCGGTGAAGGCGGTAGAGCAGCCAGACGATGACGGCGGTCGCCACCTGAACGACCGATAGCAGAAACAGCAGGGTCGGAAAATCCAGGGACACGCCGAGGGCTCCAGTGGGGCGGGATGGGCGAAAGGGCGCGCGGCGGCCAACCGTGCAAAGAAATGATACACGCCCGACGTTGCCTCCTCCAACTCCCCGTCCGCATACTTCCGGTGGCGTTGGCCGCCCGCCCGATAACGCATCCGGCGCACAAGCCGGAAAGGTCCGATAAGCGGCCGCGAAGAGAGAGGATAGAACTCATGAGAACCTTGATCGTGGCGCTTTGCGCCATGCTTGTCGCGACCCCCGCCCTGGCCGCCGATCTGGCGCCCGACGTCCAGGTCAAGCTGCAGAACGCCATGCAGACCCATCTGGACGAGGTCAGCGACGACGGCGCCTACACCTATCTGACGCCGACCGCCGAGACCCGGACGCTCTATCCGGCCAACACCCATCCGATGGTCCTGGCCTTCAAGGACGACTTCTTCGTCTGCTCCGACATGGTCGATTCGTCGGGCAAGTCCTTCACCGCCGACTTCCTGGTCCGCCAGATCGGTGGCGACTACCGGGTGGTCCAGATGCTGGTCGACCAGCGCAAGGTGGTCGAAAAGGCCATGGGCAAGGGCGAGTAGCCTCCGCGCCGCCTCGGGCGGGCGAAACGACGGAGGGTGCGCGTGATCATCGGCGCGGTGCGACGGCGCTTGTTCCTGAAGTTCCTGGGATTGACGGTCGGGTTCGGCTTGGTCCTGGGGGCGGTGGTGCTGCTCGTCTATCACGGCTACCGGCGGCAGGAACTGATCGGCGAGATGTCCGCCGTCATTGGCGTCGTCGCAACCAAGCTCGACCACCCGCTGAGCCGGAACCTTCGGGACGGCGACACGCGGGAGGCGCGTGCCCTTCTTGGCCTGTTCGGCGCCTTCACCTATGTGCTCTGCGCCGAATATCAGATCGACGCCGGCGGCGGGACGCGGGCCTTCTGGCCGATCCCCTGCGCCAACATGGAACGACCGGGGGAGCGGCTGACCATTCCCTCGGCGCATGGCGGTGGCGGCTTCACCATCCTGCTGAGCGGCGAGGAAATCGACGCCATCCTGAACCAGGAATTCCTGGTCCTGACCCTCTTGGCGACGGCCACCGGCATCGCCGTCATCCTGTCCATGGGGTTGGTCTTCGGGCTGATCGTCAACCGCCCGCTGGCGCGTCTGGTCACCGCCATGGCCCGGTTCGAGGACGAGAACGTGCCCGAAAAGGTGTCCTGGCCGTCCTCCGACGAGATCGGGCGGGTCGTGCACCGCTACAACGCCATGCTCGACCGCGAGGTCGCCCGTGTTCAAGAGTTGGATGACCAGCACGCCGAGACGCGCGCCCTGTTGGGGCGGTTGGAGGACGCCTATGGGATTATCTCCGACAGCATCACCTATGCCGCCAATATCCAGCGCGCCATCCTGCCGACGCCGGACGCCCTGGATCGGCTGGTGGCCGATCACTTCATCCTGTGGGAGCCGCGCGACCGTGTCGGCGGGGATTTCTACTGGTGTGGCCGCTGGGGCGACGGCGTCCTGGTCCTGGTCGGCGACTGCACGGGGCACGGGGTGCCGGGCGCCTTCATGACCATGATCGCCAGCGGCACCCTGCGCCAGGCCCTGCCGTCGGTGCCGCCGGGGGACGTGGGAGCCCTGGCGCGATGGCTGCACCGGGGCGTCCAGCATGCCTTGGGTCAGGACGCGCCGGACGGTCCCTCCGACGACGGCCTGGAGATGGCGGCGGTCTATCTGCCCGACGACGGCGGGGCGGCGCGCTTCGTTGGCGCCCGATGCTCGCTCTTCGTCATGGCCGACGGGACGGCCACGGTCCACAAGGGGACGCGCGCCGGGATGGGCTATCGCGGCATTCCCGCCGACCAGGACTACGCGGAGGACGCGGTGTCCCTGCCGCCCGGATGCGCCGTCTATCTGACCACGGACGGCTATCTCGATCAGGTCGGCGGGGAGCGTCGGCGCATGTTCGGCAAGAAACGCTTCCTGGCCCTTCTGGCGGAAATCGACGGCCTGCCGATGGAAACCCGGAAGGAAGCCCTGCGATCCGCCCTCGCCGACTATCAGGGCGATGAGATCCGGCGCGACGACGTGACGGTAATCGGCTTCACTCCATAGAACAGGGGGCCTCATGCTGGCCGAAGAAATGAGAAACCTGCGAGACTACATGCTGGGCAACGGCGTCATGTTTTGCTTCAGCGGCTTCATGAGCGAGGAAGTGCTGACCGGCTTGAGCGCCGCCCTGAAAAAGAAGCTGGAAGTGGAAAGCGCCGACAAGCGCACCATGAAGGGCATGTTCTCGGTCTTCGTGGAGATGGTCCAGAACATCATCCGCTATTCGGCGGAACGGGCGGAGGGGCCGGTCCCCGGCCAGGCCGACATCTACGACCTGCGCTACGGAGTCCTGACCGTCGGGCGGGACAAGGCCGACCGCTTCTTCGTCTCCTGCGGCAATCTCATTTCCAACCAAGACGCCGACCGCCTGGAGACAGACTTGAAACACATCAATTCGCTGGAGCGGGCCGACCTGATGGCGCTCTACAAGAAAACGCTGCGGGGCGGTCCGCCGGACGGGTCGAAAGGCGCTGGCGTCGGCTTCATCGAGATCGCCCGCCATGTCGGCCATGACTTCGAATACGATATTTCCGCCATCGACGACCAGCATTCCTTTTTCAGCCTTAAAGCCTATATTTGACATGATCCGGCCCTGATCGCCGGAGGGAGAGACCCTATGACCGCTATCGCCCTGGATGCCACGGACAGAACACCGGCCGTCCGGTTCGACTTCGAGAGCAATGTCTTCACCATCGCCGGAGAATGCTTCCCGGAGGATACGAACGCCTTCTTCGGACCGTTCGTGCAGCAGTTGGAAGCCCATCTGACCGCCTTGTCCGGCGGGCGGGTCGAATTCACCTTCGCGCTGGTCTATTTCAACAGCTCGTCGGCCAAGGTGTTGATGGAACTGTTCGACCTTCTGGACGCCACGGCGGGGCGCGGCAACGATGTGACCATCGTCTGGTGCTACGAAACCGACGACGACAGCGTCCTGGAGATCGGCGAGGAATTCGCCGAGGATCTGGTCGATGCCGCCTTCGTGCTCAAGGAGGTGCCGTGAGCAAGGTCGCGCCCTCCCTCCCGTCGACCGACAAGACCGGTGGCGATGCCGCCGACGTCTTCGAGGTGTTCAAGCGCGAGCAGTTCGCCATCGCCCGGGCCGAAGCCATCCTGGAGGCGACCGAGGCCGAGGCCGATGTGGACCGCGACGCCTACATCGAGCTTCTCAACGCCTACGTGAAGCTGTTCAAGAACATGCGGAAACTGGTCCGCCTGGCCGACCGCAGCGAGGCCGACCTCAACGACCTCGCCAAGCGCCTGAACGAGAAGAACGCGACCCTGGAGGCCCTGTCGGCGCGTCTGGCCAAGTATCTCCCCACCCAGCTCTATCGCTCCATCTTCGAAGGCGAACAAAGGGGCGAACTAGAGACGAAGCGCAAGAAGCTGACGGTCTTCTTCAGCGACATCAAGGACTTCTCGGAGACGACCGAGGACCTGCAGCCCGAGGAATTGACCTGGCTCCTGAACGACTACTTCACCGAGATGTCGCGGATCGCCATGGACCACAGGGCGACGATCAACAAGTTCGTCGGCGACGGCATGTCCTTGTTCTTCGGCGATACCGACAGCCAGGGCGTCGAAGAGGACGCCAAGACCTGCGTGCGCATGGCCGTCGCCATGCAAGCCCGCATGGGGGAATTGCGGCGCCGTTGGCGGCAGAAGGGCTTCGAGAAGCCCTTCCGCATGCGCGTCGGCGTCGCCACGGGCTATTGCAACGTCGGCAATTTCGGCAGCCCCGACCGCATGGACTACACCATCATCGGGTCGACCGTGAACCTCGCCGCGCGGCTGGAGGCGGCGGCGCCGCCCGACGGCCTGCTGATCTCCTACGAGACCCTGGCCGCCGTCCGCGACATCGTCGCCACGGAACCCGCCGAACCGCTGACCCTGAAGGGCTTCCTGAAGCCCGTGACCTCTTACCGCGTCGTCGCCCTGTTGGATGAGGAGACCGGTGGCGACCGCTTCTTCACCCGCGAGATTCCGGGCGCCCTCATGAGCATCGACTTCAAGCGCCTGTCGCCGGACGACCGGCGCGAGGTCGCCAAGGCCGCCGCCGACCTCGCGCGGCGCCTGAATGACGGGACGGAAGACACCTGATCGCGATAGTTCCCAAGCCCTGAAACGGCACGGGACCCGCTCTCGTGAGAGGGGCGGGTCCTGTCGCGTGTCTAACTCTGTATCGGTTGTCCGATCCCGTCGAAGTTTTCGACCGGAGGTCTATCCTTACCAGGACAGGCTCTTGCTATTGTCCTTGAACAAGGCGCCGCCAGTGACGTCCGGGCTGCCCATGGTCAGGCCCGGCAGAAGCGTTTCCTTATCGATTCCATAGTGCTTCATGCACATCGGGCAGACGATCACGGTGGCGCCCGACGCCAGAAGGTCGGCGATGGCCTTCTGTTGCGCGGCGAATTTTTCGGCGTTGGCGCTGGTGGCGGCGAAGACCGCGCGATCATTCAGGAAAACCGTCAGGGGATGGCCCAACTTCATCTGCTTTCCGCCGAACGTCAGGGCCATGGACATGCGATGTCCCTCGTCGGTCGTCACGTTGATGAAGAGGGGGTCGTCGCTTCCCGCCTGGGCGGCGCCGAACGGCGTCAGGCAGGTCAGGACAATGGCCAGAACGGTCGCCAGGGTGGCGATGCGAAGATTGCTCATAATGCAGCTCCTGATTTTGGGGCGAGGCCCGGAATGCGCTTCAGCACCGTCTTCGAACCCAGAAATGGTGCTGCTAATTCAAGAATTTAGCTTTCGTCTCAGGACGATTTGCCATGACAATTATCAGTTGGTGCGTATGGTTATCCTTTCCCTTGGGTTGGGGCGATCCGGGTCAGGGTCGCTCGCCGCGTCGCAGGCGGGCATTGATCTCGGCCAGGACCGGCGGCAGGTCCCGGACGCTGTCGACGACCACATGGGCGCCACGTTGGGCTAGAACGGCGCGGGCCTGGGCGACGCGGGCGTCCCGTTCCGCCGCTGGCAAGGCGGCGAGGTCATCGACGGAAAGCCCCGTTTCGTTGCCCGACGCGGCGACGCCGACCATCCACGCCCCGCAGGCCAGCCCTTCCTCGACATCGGCGGGGGTGTCGCCGACCTTGACCACGGCTTCCGGCGGATAGATTTCCAGCTCGGTGAGGACGCGCCACATGAGGTAGGGGCCGGGGCGACCACGCGGCAGGTCTCCGGCGCAGGCCATGGTGTCGACGGTTAGCCCCTGGGCGGCGGCGCGTGCGGTGCAGATGGCCATGATGTCGCGCGTGTAGCCGGTGGTTGAGCCGATGCGCAGACCCATGCCGCGCGCCGCCTCGACCGCTTCCAGGGCGCCGGGGATCAGGTCGGCGTAGTCGCCGACGATGTCGATCTGGCGCGGCAGGAAGGTTTCATAAAGGGCATCGACGTCGGCCTCGGAGAAGGGCCGTCCGTGAGTGTCCTTCCAGGCGGCGGCGACGCGCGGCGTGGCGCCGACGGCCTGGATGTGGTCGCGCTTGGGCAAGCCCATGGGGGCGCGGGCCTCGGCCTCGGTCACGGCGACGCCGGCTTCGTCGAAGATGGCCTGGAATACCCGCGCCGGGGCGCGGCAACCATGGTCGATCAGGGTCCCCGCCCAGTCGAAGACCACCGCCTTCAGGGGGCCGGTGTAGGCGCGGGCATAGCGATAGGTCATCGGGTCGGCTCCACGAGGGACGGGGCGGTCATGGCGGCGGGAACGGGCAGGCCGAGCAGGAGCACGAGGGTCGGGGCGACGGAAAGCTGACTGGCGTCTCGCCCGTCGTCGCCCCGGGGGCCGAAGCCGTCCCCCATCAGGTAGAAGGGAACGGTGGTGGTTTCGGGTTTGGTGCCGCCGTGGCGGCCATCGGCGTCCATGCCGTGGTCGGCGGTGACGGCGACCGTATAGCCCGCGTCCAGCCAGCCGGGAACATGGAGAGAGAGCAGATTGTCCATCTTGGCCGCCTGCCGCCGGTACTGGGGTGAGGTGCCGCCGTGGACATGGCCGACGTGATCGCAGCCCATGGGGTGGATCAGAAGGTAGTCGGGAGCGAAGCGGCGGACCAGCATGGCGCCGTCGCGCAGGACCTCGATGTCGGGGGTGTCGTCTTCGGTATAGAAGCGGCCATGCTGGATGGCGGCGGTCTCGTCGTCGGCCTCCCGCCCCAGGACGGGATCGTAGGGCGTCCCGTTGTAGAGTTCGGAAAACCAGGAGTAGGCCGCCGCGCCGGTCCGTCCACCGGCCTCGCGCACCAGCGAAAAGACGTTGGCGCGGGTGGTGGGGCGGACCACGTCGTTGGACACGACGCCGTGGTCGTGCGGGGTGAGGCCGGTGTGGATGGTCTCGTAAAGGGGGCGGGAGACGCTCGGCAGGGCGCAGGTCATGCGCCAGCGCCGGGCGGCGCCCAGGGCGACGGCCCCTTCCAGGTAGCCCATTTCCGCGACGGCGGTATCATGGCCCAGGCCGTCGACCAGGACGAGGATCAAGCGGTTCATGCGGCCTCCGACGAGGCGGGCGTCAGCGTGACCCCCATTTCGGCGCAGGCCTCGGCGACGGCGGTGACGGCGGCCCGCATCTCGGCGGCGCCGATCTGGCCGATGCAGCCGACGCGGAAGGTCTCGGCCTCGGTCAGCTTGCCGGGGTAGAGGACGAAGCCCCGTGCCTTGACGGCCTGATAGAGGCGTTGGAAGTCGAACTTCGGGTCATCGGGGCAGCGGAAGGTGACGATGATAGGGCTCATCACGTCCGGGGTCAGGAAGGGCGCGATGCCGATGCCTTCCATGGCCGAGACCAGGGCCGCGCGATTGGCCTTGTAGCGTTCGCCGCGCGCGGGCAGGCCGCCTTCCGCCTCGTAGGCGTCCAGCGCCGCGTCCAGGGCGACGACCACATGGGTCGGCGGGGTGAAGCGCCACTGGCCGGTAGCCTCCATGGTCCGCCACTGGTCGGCCAGATCAAGGCTGAGCGAATGGGCGTTGCCGTCGGCGGCTTCCAGGACCTCGCGGCGGACCAGCGCCCAGCCGAAGCCGGGGACGCCTTCCAGGCACTTGTTGGCCGAGGCGACGACGGCGTCGAAGGGAATGCGGGCGGGGTCGAGCGGGATGGCGCCGAAGCTGCTCATGGCGTCGATCAGATAGCGGCGCCCGTGGCGGGCGACGACGGAGCCAATGGCCTCGACGGGGTTGAGGATACCGGAACTGGTCTCGCAGTGGACCACGACCACATGGGTGATGGCGGCGTCGGCGGCCAGGATGGCGTCCACTTCCTCGGGCTGGGGCGGCAGGTAGTCGCCCTTGTCCAGGGTCACGAAGGCGCGGCCCATGACCGACAGGGTCTTGGCGATGCGCTTGCCGTAGGCGCCGTTCATCAGCACCAGGACCTTGCCGTCACGTGGAACCAGGGTGCCGAGCATGGCTTCGACCACGAAACTGCCCGACCCCTGAAGCGGGACGCATTCGAAGTCGGCGCCCGCCGGGCCGAGAATGGTCAAAAGGCGGCGGCGGACGCGGGCGGTGACGGCGCGGAAGTCATCGTCCCAACTGCCCCAGTCGCGCAGCATGGCGGTCTTGGTGGCGAGGTCCGTGGTCGCGGGGCCAGGGGTCAGCAGATAGGGTTCACGCATGGACGGGGGACTCTGTGGCTAGGGGGCTTGGGGGATAGAGGCGGTCGCTGTGATGGCAGGCGACGAAATGGTCCGTGCCGACGCGGCGCCATTCGGGGTCCCGCGCGGCGCACAGCCTGTCGGCGTGCGGGCAGCGGGTATGGAACCGGCAGCCGGGCGGCGGGTCGGCGGGGCTGGGGATCTCTCCGTCCAGCCGTTCCGGCGCGAAGGGCTTGTCCGGGTCCACATGCGGGATGGCCGACAACAGGGCGCGGGTGTAGGGGTGGCGCGGATCACGGAACAGGGCCTCCGTCGGGGCCAGTTCGGCGAAACGGCCCACATACATGACGGCGACGCGGGTGGCGATCTGGGCGACGACGGACAGGTCGTGGGCAATGAACAGATAGGTGAAGCCGAACTCGTCCTGCAGGTCCATCAACAGGTTGAGGATTTCCGCCTGGATGGAGACGTCCAGAGCCGAAACGGACTCGTCGCAGACCACGAAACGCGGCTGGGAGACCAGGGCGCGGGCGATGCAGATGCGCTGCCGCTGGCCACCCGAGAAGGCGTGCGGGAAGCGGCGCAGGTGCTCCAGGCTCAGCTTGCAGCGGTCGGCCACCTCACGCACGCGGGCGTCGATCTCGGCCCGTGACCCGGCCTTCTTGCACTCCAGCGGCTCGGCGATGATGTCGCGCACCGTCATGCGCGGATTGAGCGAGGCGTAAGGGTCCTGGAAGACCAACTGCATGGTGCCCCGAAAGGCGCGCAGGTCGCGCCCGGACAAGGCCCGCAGGTCGATGGCGCCGCGCTCCGGGTCGTTGAAGATCATCCGCCCGTCGGTCGGCGCCAGGGCGCGCAACAGGGCCCGCCCGATGGTCGTCTTGCCGGAGCCGGACTCTCCGACCAGCCCCAGGGTTTCCCTAGCCTGGATGCTGAAGCTGACGTCGTCCACCGCGCGCACGGCCCCGGTGGTGCCGCCGAACAGCCCCTTGCCGCGAATGGGGAAGTGGACCTTCAGGTTGTCGACCTCGATCAGCGGCGCGGTCATGCGGCGTCTCCGTCCTGGTGCAGCACGCAACTGACGTAATGGCCGCCGCCGACATGGCGCTCCACGGGCTGGGCGTAGTCGCACAGGCCGCGTCGCACCTGGCGGCAGCGGGTATGGAAGGGGCAGCCGGTGGGCTTTCGGGATGGGCTGGGAATGTCGCCGGGGATAGGGCTGAGGCGCTTGGCCCGGCTGTCGAAGCGCGGAATGGCCTCCAACAGGCCGACCGTATAAGGATGGCGCGGCGCGGTGATGATGGAGCGCGTCGGTCCCCGCTCCACGACGCGGCCCAGGTACATGACCGCGACCTCGTCGGCGACCTGGGCGATGACGCCCATGTCGTGGGTGATGAAGATGACCGACATGCCGAATTCGGCTTGCAGGTCGTGCATCAAGTGCAGGATCTGGGCCTGGATGGTGACGTCGAGCGCCGTGGTCGGCTCGTCGGCGATCAACAGGTCGGGGCGCGTCGACAGCGCGGCGGCGATCATGGCGCGCTGGCGCATGCCGCCGGACAGTTCGTGCGGATACTGGCGAGCCCGCAAGGAGGCGTGGGAGATGCCCACGCGGTCCAGCATTTCCACGGCGATGGCGGTGGCGGCCTTGCGCGACAACCTGCTGTCGTGGGCGCGCAGGCTCTCGGCGATCTGGTCGCCGACGGTTTCCGTGGCTCCGAAGGGTGACGCCGAGGCCTTGCGGTGCAGGCGCACCGTCTCGGCGATCTGGTTGCCGATGGTGTAGACCGGGGAGAAGGAGGCCATCGGCTCCTGAAAGATCATGGCGATGGCGCCGCCGCGCACCGATCGGATCTCCCGGCTGTCGGGCGCCAGTGGCGTGATGTCGAGCGGCCCGCCGGGGCGGTGCAGGCGCATGACCGAGGCCGGATCGATCACCGCGTTGCG
>CAZFRK010000048.1:0-13650 GCA_964521375.1 uncultured Rhodobacterales bacterium | reverse complement strand
TTGACATACGATCGACCAACGGACGATCAGACTCGAGTAGGGATGAACCCATGACGAACGTGGTTGTCGTCGGCTCCCAGTGGGGCGACGAAGGCAAGGGCAAGGTTGTCGACTGGCTGGCATCGCGGGCCGATGTCGTGGTTCGCTTCCAGGGCGGTCATAATGCCGGGCACACGCTCGTCATTGATGGCGTCAGCTACAAGCTGAGCTTGCTGCCGTCGGGTGTCGTCCGCGGCACGCCCTCGATCATCGGCAACGGCGTGGTCATCGATCCCTGGGCCCTGCTGAAGGAAATCGACGCCATCGCCGCCCAGGGCGTGACCATCACCCCCGACGTCCTGCGCATCGCCGAGAACGCCTCGCTGATCCTGCCGCTGCACGGCAAGCTCGATCAGGCCCGCGAAGCCGCCGCCGGAAAGGGCAAGATCGGCACCACCGGTCGGGGTATCGGGCCGGCCTACGAGGACAAGGTGGCGCGCCGTGCCATCCGGGTCTGCGACCTCGATGATCCCGAGGCGCTGGAAATGAAGGTGGATCGCCTGCTGGCCCACCACAATGCCCTGCTCAAGGGGCTGGGCGCGGAGCCGGTGTGCGGCGACACCTTGCTGGCCGAAATTCGCTCCATCGCCGACAAGATCCTGCCCTACGCGGCGCCGGTCTGGCGGGTTCTCGACGATTACCGAAAGCAGGGGCAGCGCATCCTGTTCGAAGGCGCCCAGGGCGCCCTGCTGGACGTCGACCACGGAACCTACCCCTATGTGACCAGCTCCAACACGCTGGGCGGTCAGGCGGCGGTCGGCTCCGGCATGGGGCCGGGCGGCATCGGCTACGTGCTCGGCATCACCAAGGCCTACACCACCCGTGTCGGCGAAGGACCGTTCCCGACCGAACTTTTCGACGCCACCGGCGACCGCATCGGCGAGCGTGGGCGCGAGTTCGGCACCGTGACCGGTCGCAAGCGGCGCTGCGGTTGGTTCGACGCCGTTCTGGTGCGGCAGACCGTCAAGGTGGGCGGGATCGACGGCATCGCCCTGACCAAGTTGGACGTCCTGGACGGCTTCGACGAGTTGAAGGTGTGCGTCGGCTACCGGGTCGACGGGCGGGAAATCGACTATCTTCCCGCCTCCATGTCCGCCCAGGCCAAGGTCGAGCCGATCTACGAGACCCTGGAAGGATGGTCGCAGAGCACCGAAGGAGCGCGCTCCTTCGCCGATCTGCCCGCGACGGCGGTCAAATACGTGCGTCGCGTCGAAGAGCTGATCGAATGCCCCGTGGCCCTGCTGTCCACCAGCCCCGAACGTGAGGACACCATCCTCATGCACGATCCCTTCGCCGATTGACGCCTGGTCCTTCGGGGTCCGCGCTCTTACGCACGGTTGTTTCCGTCCTGGCCGCCGGGCATAGTAGGCCCTGTGGGCAGAACGGCCTCCGATGCTAGGGAATAGGCAGAAGCGGTATGGCGGATCAGGCCGGAGGCGGATCGGGCGCGACCCAGCACAAAGAAGCGGCCACACCGGCCCGGGCCCAGATGGGGTCGGGGCCGGTGTCCCTGCATGATCGTTTCGAGATCGATCCGTCCAAGCCTCTGCCCGACCTGGATATGCCGCAGGCCAAGGCCTTCGAGTGCAATGACAGGCGGGGCGGCGGTCGTTCGGTCTATGCCCTGGTCTGTCGCCACGACCTGCCGGTCCGGGTCGGAGCGATGCGCTCCCTGAAAGGGGTGCAGACCTCGGCGCTTCTGCAACTGCTCGATTACGGCGTGGTGGACTGGAAGCCGGAAGGGCGCCGCCGCATGGTCGTGGTCTATGAAAGACCCGCCGGCGGCAGGGTGGCTCCGGTTCCCGGCGAGCGGTTCGAGCCGATTTCCGAGAAGCACTTCGTCAAGAAGGTCTTCAAGCCTGTCCAGATGGCCCTGCAAGAGATGTCGCAGCGCGGCGTCATTCACCGCTCCATTCGCCTCGACAATCTCTATTGGTTCGACAAGAGCAAGGAACGGCTCGTCATCGGTGACTGCACCACGGCGCCGCCCGGGTACGACAACAACACCGTCTACGAGCCGATCTACTTCGCCATGGCCAACCCGGACGGGCGCGGCCAGGGGTTCACCAAGGACGATCTTTACGCCTTCGGCATTACCTGTCTGTCCTTGATGAGTGGGCGGGACATCACGCACGGTTGGAAGCCGGAAAGCGTGGTCAAGGCCAAGCTGGCGCAATCGACCTATGCCACCTGGGCCGCCGAGGCGAAGGTGCCGCTGAACTTCCTGGAAGTCATGCGCGGACTTCTGGTGGACGACTACAAGGACCGTTGGGACCTCGAGAACCTGGACCTGTGGCTGAACGGTCGGCGCCTGACGCCGGTCCAGCCGAAACCGGCGAAGCGGGCGCAACGGGCCTTCAAGTTCGAAGGGCACGACTATTATACGACACGGGATCTGGCGCACATCATGTCCGTGCAGTGGGACACGGCGACCCAGTACATCATGGACGGGCGGCTCGAGGTGTGGCTGCGGCGCGGATTGGAGGACAACGAGACCGCCGACGCCGTGGCCATCGCCATCCGCATGTCCCAAGCCATGCAGGCCGATCCGCGCATGACCGCGGACTTCACCACGGCCCGCGTGCTGATCCTGCTCGATCCCCAGGCGCCGCTGCGCTATCGCGACATCCGCATCACCCTGGATGGCTTCGGCACGGCCCTGGCCTGCGCCATGATGGCGAAAAAGCCCATCCGTCCCTACGCGGAAATCCTGGCCAGGGATCTGGCCAAGCATTGGATCGACGCCCAAGGCCTCTACTCCGCCGAGAACAGCCACTATGAAGGCATGTTCAAGGACCTGACGAGCAACCTGCAAAGCCAGCAGATGGGCTACGGCATCGAACGGTGCCTCTATGAACTCAACGAGCATCTTCACTGTCAGTCGAGCCTGGTGGAGATGGAATACGTCACCGATATTCGCGAGCTTCTGCCCGCCCTGGATCGTGTCGGCGGACGCATCGACCTGAAGGTGAAGCCCGTCGACCGCCATATCGCGGCCTTCATCGGCGTGAAGTGGGAACGCGACACCAAGGCCCAGTTCCGGGCCTTGAACGAAACGGTGCCGGATCGCCATATCCTTGGCATGGTCAGCCTGTTCGCCATCCTTCAATGGCGGTTGGGGCCTCCGGCGTTGCTCGGTCTGGCCGGATGGCTGGGCGCCCACCTGGGGCCGGTGGTCGGCAGCTTCCACGGCCGCAACCGCCGCAAGGAGCTGGAGAAGGAAATCCCCAGGCTGATCAAGAAGGGCAGCCTGCCCGAGCTGTACAACATGCTCGACAACCAGGAGGAGCGGCAGAACGATACCGAGGGCTTCGGCTGGGCCAAGGCTGAATATTCGGCGGCCCAGCAACAGATTCAGTCCTTGGAAACGGGGCGCCTCGTGCGCGACGAGCGGGCCGAACTGGTCGGCCAGCAGGCGGCGGCGGTGGCTTCCATCCTGATCGCCATCGTTACCGTCGCGGTGCTTCTCTTCATGAGGATCTGGTAATGGCCAAGAAACCGAAGAAGGCGGCGCCACCGCCACCCCGGCGCGGCGGAAAGGCCGGTGGTGGATCGATCATGCGCAACCTCGGCCTGATCATCATCGCCATTCCCTTGATCTTCCTGTTCATGCCAACGGTCCTGTTCCTGGCCTTCGCCATGCTGCCGACCTTTGTCGCCGTGGTGACGGACAAGGGGCGGAAACGGTACGGCGGGATTACCGTGGGCGGCATGAACTTCGCCGGAGCGGCGCCCTACGTGCTGGATATGTGGATGGGAACGCACGACGTGGCGGCGGCCTTGACCATGCTGTCGGATGTCTTCGCCCTGATGCTGATTTACGGCTGCGCGGCCTTCGGCTGGGTGCTCTACACCGGCACGCCGTCGATGGTGACGGCCTTCATGTCCATGACCTCGACGCGGCGCTTGGCCGCCATGCGCGCCAAGCAGAGACAGCTGATCGACGACTGGGGGCAGGAGGTGGCCACCATGGACGAACCGGAGATCGGCGGCGCCGCCGGGTAGGGCGGGGCAGGGATCCTATCGGTTGGACGCGTCGGCGTCGTGGTTCGTCAGGCCGTCGATCAGGGACGCCATGTCCTCCGGCATTGGCGCCGTGAAGCGCAGGTTTTCTCCGGTTTCCGGATGGGTGAACCCTAGAAGGTAAGCGTGAAGGGCCTGCCGCTGGAACCCTTCCAGAAGCGGGATGACGTCCTTCGGGACCCCCTTGCGGCGGCGCTGATTGCCGTAGAGGGGATCGCCGACCAGGGTGTGCCCGATATGCGCCATATGGACGCGGATCTGGTGGGTCCGCCCCGTCGCCAGACGGCATTCGATCAAGGCACAGGTGCCGTCCAGGTAGCTTTTCAGGACACGGTAGCGTGTCAGGGCTGTCTTGCCGCCGCGCTTCACCACGGCCATCTTCTGGCGGTTGGAGGGGCTGCGGCCGATGTTGCCCTCGACCTCGCCCTTGCGTGGCGTCGGCGTACCCCAGACCAGGGCCTCGTAGGCCCGTTCCATGGTGCGTTCGGAGAACTGCACGGAAAGGCCCTGATGCGCCGCGTCGGTCTTGGCGGCGACCATGATGCCCGAGGTGTCCTTGTCCAGGCGATGGACGATGCCCGGGCGGCGGACGCCGCCGATCCCCGACAGGCTGCTGCCGCAGTGAAACAGAAGCGCGTTGACCAGGGTCCCGTCCGGGCTGCCGGGCGCCGGGTGAACCACCATGCCGGCGGGTTTGTCGACCACGATCAGGTGTTCGTCCTCGTAGAGGATGCGCAGCGGCAAGGGTTGCGGTTGGGGTTCCGCCGCCGAGGCTTCCGGAACGGTGACGGTGGCGACCTGACCTTGTTTGACGTGGGTGGACGGGTCCTCTATCGTCGCCCCGTCGAGCGTGACGTGACCGGTTTCTATCAGTGCCTTCAGCCGGGAGCGGGACAGTTCGGGGGCGGAGTCCGCAAGCCATTTGTCGAGCCGCGTTCCCTCGGTGTCCGGGCGAACGGGTCCCAGGGTCAGGAGGGACGGCAAGGACGGAACCAGGGAGCCTGGGATGATGGCGTCGTCGTCGTCGATGTCGTTGTCGGCGGCTGGACCGGCGAAGGTGTCCAGGTCGGCGAAAAAGGCATCTTGCTGGTTTGGACGGCGATGGCTGGGCTTGCGGCTCACGAGGTGCGGACTCTTTGGGTAATGAATAGGGACAGGCGAGGGTAGACGATGCAGGCCATTAAGGCGCTCGTATTCTTCATGGGATTTCTGCTGATCGCGGGATTGGGCCTGCTTGGCTATGGGATGTATACGAAAGCGGGCCGTTCGGTAAAGTCCTCGACGCCCGTGGTGACGACCGAGGCGCCCCCTGTCGGAACCTCCGCGGCGACCGCGCCGACCGCCTTCGGGACCATTGTCCTTGACCAGCCGGTTGGCACGCGGATCGTCGAAAGTCGCCTCGAAGGCGGCCTTCTGATGGTGCGGCTGGCTGAAGGCGGGCAGGCCGACCGGGTTGGGATCGTCGATCTGGCCGCCGGGCGCCTTCTCGGGATGGTCACCCTGGAGGCCGGGGCGCCGACCGCGGAGGTCGCGCCGGAAGCGCCGGTCGGCGACTAAGGGGCGCCGCGCGGATTTCCCTTGCGCGTCTGGTCCGCCTTGGGTACAAAACTCGCCTCTCGGCCTTGGTCCCCATCGTCTAGAGGCCTAGGACACCGCCCTCTCACGGCGGCAACCGGGGTTCGAATCCCCGTGGGGACGCCAAGTCTTGCCTGCCGGCGCCGCCGGTAACCCTTCTCTGAACCGACCTACTCCCGGAACGCCTGCGCGCCGCGTCGCTGGTGCGCGCGGACGGTTGCGGCGTTTCGCGGCGGCGCGCCTTTCGTGCCGTCACGATCCTTTCGCGCCATTGCTTTCTTCCTGTGCAATCTGCCATTCTGCCTAATCGGTTGGCATTGGGGAGGCGGATGCCGGATGCCCGCGGTTTTGTCCCAGGACGCGACCTGGGTGCTGATGACCAGCTTTCTCGTGGCGCTCATGCAGGCGGGGTTCACCTGCCTGGAAAGCGGCTTCGTGCGGGAAAAGAACTCCATCAGCGTGGCCATCAAGAACCTGATGGACTTCTGTCTGTCGAGCGTGCTCTTCACGCTGTTCGGCTATCAGCTGATGTTCGGCGAGACCCTGGGCGGCTGGATCGGCGAGCCGCGCATTCCCGACTTTAATGGCGGGCCGCCGGACCTGTTGGCCTTCTTCATCTTCCAGCTCATGTTCTGCGGCACGGCGGCGACCATCATTTCCGGCGCCGTTTCCGAACGCATGCGGTTCCTGGGCTACGTCATCGTCACCGTGCTGACGGCGGGGCTGTTCTATCCGATCGCCGGTCACTGGGTCTGGAACGGCCTGCCGGGCGCCGAGGCGACGGGCTGGCTGGGCAAGCTGGGCTTCGTCGATTTCGCCGGATCGACGGTGGTCCATAGCGTCGGCGGCTGGATCGCCCTGGCCGCCATCCTGGTGATCGGGCCGCGCATCGGGCGGTTCGGGCGCGACGGGCGCCGCATCGAGGGCCACAACCTGCCCATGGCGGTGCTGGGCGTCTTCCTGCTGTGGTTCGGCTTCTTCGGCTTCAACGGCGGCAGCACCCTGGCGCTGGACGACCGGGTGCCCTCCATCGTCGCCAACACGGCCCTGGCCGGGGCGGCGGGCGGACTGGCGGGCATGGCGCTCAGTTGGGGCATCTGGAACTATCCGCTGGTGGATCGCCTTGTGAACGGCGTCATCGGCGGGCTGGTGGCCATCTGCGCGGGCTGCGCCAACGTGGGGGAAGGCGCCGCCCTGCTCATCGGCCTGGGCGCCGGAGTCATCGCCGTGGGCGCCATGTGGCTGCTGGAATACCTGGAAATCGACGATGTCATCGGCGCCGTGCCGTCGCATCTGGCCGCCGGTGTGTGGGGAACCCTCGCGGTGGCCTTCTTCGCGCCCCTGGACGGACTTCCGGCCGACAGCCGTCTGGAGCAGATCGGCATTCAGGTTCTGGGCATCGTCACCATCGGTGTCTTCACCCTGGTCGGCGCCTACGTGCTGTTCCGTCTCATCGACCGCGTGATCCCCTTCCGCGTCAGCCCCGAGGACGAGCGCATCGGCCTCAATGTCGCCGAGCACCGGGCGACCACCTCGCTGCTGGACCTCATCACGCAGATGGACCATCAGGCGCGCACCGGGGATTTCTCGCGTCCGGTTTCGGTGGAGCCGGAGTCCGAGGCGGCCCGCATCGCCGCCTTCTACAATACGGTCCTCGACCGCTTCCATTCCGAGACGGAGCGGCGGCACGACGCCTTGCAGCGCATGGTCGAGCTGGCCAACCACGATCCCCTGACCGGGCTGGCGAACCGCCGCCGGGTGTTCGAATTCCTGCGTCAGGCGCTGGCGCGGGCCGACCGCACGGGCATGTACGGCGCCTTGCTCTATATCGACCTGGACGGCTTCAAGCCCATCAACGACGGCCTCGGCCACGAGGCGGGCGATCAGGTCCTGCGCACGGTGGCGGCACGCCTTCAAGAGCTTGTCCGCAGCGCCGATCTTGTGGGGCGCCTCGGCGGCGACGAATTCGCCCTGCTGCTGGAGGGGATGGAGGAGCCCGACGGCGCCGCCGTGGTCGCCCAGAAGGTCATTCACTCCCTGGCCGACCCCATTCTGCTGGAAGGGCATATCGAACCCGTCTTCGTCGGGGCGTCCGTCGGCGTGGTGTCGTTTGGCGGCGGGGCGGACCTGCCAGACATCGAGGCCCTGGTGCGGCAGGCCGACGACGCCATGTACGACGCCAAGCTGGCGGGCAAGGGAACCTGGCGTCTGGCCGGGGCCTCCATGGTGTGATCAGGCCGTGCGAGGGCGCGACATGCGCCGGTTGTGTCGTTTGGGCCGAATCCACGGCAATTTCATCCCAATGGCGTCTTTCTCCTGCCATAGTGCGGGCATAGGGTTGCTTCCCATTGATTGATCACATAGCCGGAGGACTAAAGGATGGCGCGGAAACTTGGTCTGGTTGCCCTGGGCGGCCTGATGACCGTGGCCCTGAGCGGCTGCGCGGCGACCTGGGACGTGGACGGCGTGGCGATGCAGGCCCCCAAGGGCGATGCCTTCACCGCCGCCTTGCAGACGCATTACGTCGAATCGGCGCGCTTCGAGCGCGATGAGGCCGACTGGCACGACGTCGCCTACTTCGTGGAAAAGGCCCGCATGTCGGCGGAAGGCCAGGCGCCTCAGCCGCCCATGCCGTCGGCCCGCGGCGTCGCCGGGGCGGCCACCGACGCCGCCTATCAGCGCCTGACCGCGGCGCTGGCGACCAACGCGCCGAGCGTCACGCCCGACGCCTGCGCCAAGGCCCAGATCGGCTACGAGCATTGGTTGGAGCAGTTGGAGGAGGGCCATCAGCCCGACCACATCGCCGCCGCCAAGGCCGTCTACGACGACGCCATGCCCGAGTGCGTCGCCAAGGTCGAGCCGCCGAAGGCCGCCCCGGCCCCGGCGCCCGCGCCGATGAGCTTCATCGTCCACTTCCCGTTCGACAGCGCCGCCATCGTCGACGACGCCGCGGCGGTGATCGGCAAGGTCGTGAGCTTCTTCACCGACCACAAGGCGAAGAGCGTCGACGTGACCGCCCACACCGATACCGCCGGATCGTCCGCCTATAACGACGGCCTGTCCGAGCGGCGCGCGACCGCCGTGAAGAACGCCCTGGTGAAGGGCGGCGTCCCGGCCCAGGCCATCGGCACCGCCGCCAAGGGCGAGGCGGCCCCCGCCGTCGCCACCGGCGACAACGTGCCCGAGGCGGCCAACCGCCGCGCGACCATTACCGTTACGCCGTAAATCCCGCTGATCTCGCGGTTTACGGTAGGTGTCCGCCGGTCGCTCCGGCGGCGCCCGCCGATCATAGGGACGGAGCCTGTGAACAGGCTTCGTCCCTTTTCGTTGGGGCCTTACAGACCTTTGGCGTCGGTGGAAATACGCGGTCGGGAAGGTTTCCGGGGATCCGGAAAGTCCTGTTCCCGTCGCCTTCCGACGGTGATCTAACGGGCGGACTGAAGGCGTTCGTCGGCTAACAATGTTTGGCTATGACCTTGAAAGTGAAACATAGCTGCCTTGCGCCAAACGGGTGGCTGGATGGTTGACGTCTCAAGATAGTACCCCCACCTTATTATCTGGCAACAAACGGTTAATGCCGTTCAGTTATTTCGGGGGGTTGGACGCTGACCAATCAAGATGCACTCCTGCGCGGCTTGCGGCTGTTGCAGGCGGGGAAGCCGGGCGAGGCCCAGGCTATCGCGCGTAAGCTGCTGAAGGTGTCGCCGCGCAATCCGGACGCGCTGCGCTTGAGCGGCTTCGCGCTGCTCATGGACGGTCGTCCGGCGGACGCGGAGAAGGTTCTCTCGCGGCTCGTGAAGGCGGGTCAGCGGGACGACGCTCTTTTGATCAATCTGGCCCTGGCGCAGGTTCGCGGCGGACGGACGACTTCCGCCGAGCGGACCGTCGAGGCGTTGCGCAAGCAGGTGCCGGGACATGTGGACGCCGCCCTTCTGCTGGCCGAAATCTACGTCAAGACCGACCGCACCGCAGAGGTGCCGTGGGTTCTGGCGCCCCTGGCCGTCCAGGTGCCCGACCCGCGCCTGTGGCTGGCCCTGGGGGATGCCTATCGGATTCTGGGCAGCTTCGATCCGGCGGAGCGTGCCTATCGCGACGTTCTTCAGGGCGCGCCGTCGTCCGTGCAGGCCTTGCATGGCCTCGCGCGGTTGCCGCCGCCCCACGTCCTGGCCGATGAACGCCTGGACCTGCTGCGCCGGGCGATCGACCTGGGACCGACGGACGCCGCCTTGCTGGCCGACTACGCCATGGCGCTGGAACAGGCCAACCGGTTGACCGAGGCCGAGGAAATGGCGACCCACGCCCTGGCCCTGGTGCCCGACGAAGCCGGAGCCCGCCTGACCATGGCGCGCGTCCTGGTGCGTCGAAAGGCGCTGGACGAGGCCCTGGCCGCCCTGGACGCCATCGGCGACCAGGGGTCGGCGGACATCCTTGCTTCCGCCGAGGCTCTGCGGGCACGGATTCTCGACAAGCAGCGTCAGGCGCACGCCGCCGCCCAGGCCATGGTGCGGGCGCACGCCATCGCCGGGCGCACCGAGCGGGCCAGGACCATCGACCAGCACTCCTTCCCGCGCCTCTTGAGCAGCCTGCATGCCTGGACCGACGGCGGCGCGGCGATCGGTCCGGCGGCGACCGCGTCCGAGGCGGCGGAGCCGTCCGACGGCACCGTCATCGAGCGGGCGCCCATCTTCTTCGTTGGCTTCCCGCGCTCCGGCACGACGCTCATGGAGCAGATGCTGGGGTCGCATCCCGACCTGCGCACCACCGACGAGGCACCGTTCCTGCATCGCGTGGTGTCCGACCTGCCGTCCCTGCTGGAGCGGCCCTTCACCTATCCCGACGACCTGGCGACCCTGACGACGGGGGAGCGGAGGCGCGTCGCCGCCGCCTATTCGCGCCGCGTGGCCGACGCCATGGGGCCGTCCGACGGACGGCGGCTGGTCGACAAGCTGCCGCTCAACGGCGTCTTCCTCCCGCTGGTGGCCGCCGTCTTCCCCAAGGCCAAGGTGCTGATCGCCGAGCGCGACCCGCGGGACGT
Source organism: uncultured Rhodobacterales bacterium (assembly GCA_964521375.1). GTDB lineage: Bacteria > Pseudomonadota > Alphaproteobacteria > Rhodospirillales > Rhodospirillaceae > CAZFRK01. The sequence continues at coordinate 2,978 of CAZFRK010000048.1, read as the reverse complement.
GGTGCTGAGCTGCTTCATGCAGATGTTCGCCCTCAACGAGGCGATGATCCAACTGCGGGAACCGGACAAGGCGGCCCACGTCTACCAGGATTACCTCTGCCTGCTGCACAAGCTGAGCGGGGCGCTGCCCATCGGCTTCGTCAGCTACCACTACGAAGATCTGGTCGCGGATCCGGAGCCGGTCTTGCGGCGGGTCCTGGAGCGGCTGGAGGTGTCCTGGGACCCCGGTGTCCTGGACCACACCGCCGCCGCGCGGGCGCGCGCCATCACCACGCCCAGCTATTCCGCCGTCCAGGAGCGGGCGCATTGCCGCGCCGTCGGGCGATGGAAAGCCTACGCCGAGGTGCCGCCCCTGGCCGAGGCGTTCGCGTTTCTGGGAACGGTGGCCGAAAAGCAGGGCTACACGGCGGGGTAGGCGGCTCGCCGCCGCCGAGCCGTCACTGGACCTCGCGCGGCGTCTGGCGCATGCTGCGGACACCCTTGTCTCCCGGAGTCCGCCACCCGCCATGTCCGACCTCGTGATGCTTGCCGCCGACCCGGCGGCCTGGGCCGCCCTGGCCACTCTGATCGCCATGGAAGTGGTGCTCGGCGTCGACAATCTGGTCTTCATCTCCATCCTGACCAACAAACTGCCCGAGGCGCGACGCGACAAGGCGCGCAAGCTGGGCATCGGCTTGGCCCTCATCCTGCGGCTGGCGTTGCTGTCCATCGTCGCCTGGATCGTCGGCCTGACGGATCCGGTCCTTGAGGTCTTCGGCCATGGGTTTTCGTGGCGGGACATCATCCTGCTGGCGGGCGGTCTCTTCCTGGTCTGGAAGGCGACCAAGGAAATCCATCACTCGGTCGATCCCAACGAGGAAGAGCACGCCGAAGCCGTCGCCGTACCGGCCTTCGGCGCCGCCATCGTCCAGATCCTGCTGCTGGACATCGTCTTTTCCATCGACAGCATCGTCACCGCCGTCGGCATGACCGATCATTTGCCGGTCATGGTCATCGCCGTCATCGTCGCCGTCACCGTCATGATGGTCGCCGCCGGACCGCTGTCGGACTTCATCGCCGCCAATCCGACCGTGGTCATGCTGGCCTTGGGCTTTCTCCTGATGATCGGCATGACGCTCATCGCCGACGGCATGGGCTTCCATGTGCCCAAGGGCTACATCTACGCCGCCATGGGTTTTTCCATCCTGGTCGAGGCCCTGAACATGCTCAGCCGCCGGGCACGGCGGAAGGCTTCCTCCAAGACCTGACCAAAGGAAACTTCGACATGGAGAACACGGAGAAGGCACGGAGGGGACCGTGTCTTCGTGTGTTTGACCGGACTCCGGTGCGCCATGGGAAAGCGTGCTTCGCGCGCGATCGGTCTTCGGAATGGGACTCCCTCCGACGACCAGCACGGACCCCTCCGTGGTCTCCGTGCCTATCCGTGTCCTCCGTGTTCCCTGTCCCATTTTAGCTGAAGACGTAAGGCACCAAGCTTCGGTTGTTGGCGTCCACCGTCACCTGGCTGCCGATGGGCGGGAAGGCGCGCTGCTGGCAGTCGGTGCGCTCGCAGATGCGGCAGTTGACGCCGATGGGTTCGGCGGCCTGCAGGTTGTCCAGGTCCAGGCCCGCCGAATAGACCAGATCCTCGGCATAGGCGACCTCGCATCCCAGGCCGACGGCGAACTGCCGGGACGGACGCAAATAGGCGCCGCCGCTCTTGGTGACGGTGAAGGCGATGCAGACGAAGCTCGATCCGTCGGGCAGGGTCGCCAACTGGGTCAGGATCTTGCCGGGGCGGGCGAAGGCTTCGTGGACGTTCCACTTCGGGCAGGTGCCGCCGAAGCGGGCGAAGTGCAGGCGCGTGGCCGAATGGCGCTTGGTGATGTTGCCCGCCTGATCGACCCGCATGAAGTAGAAGGGCACGCCCGGCTGACCGGGCCGCTGAAGCGTCGAGAGGCGGTGACAGACCTGCTCCAGGCTGGTTCCGAAGCGGGTCGCCAGAAGCTCCACGTCGTGCCGGGTGGCCCGCGCGGCGGAGGCGAAGGCGCCATACGGCATCATCAAGGCCCCGGCGAAATAGTTGGCGAGGCCGACCCGGCAGATGGCCTTGGCGTCGGCGCTGGATAGCGGCGCGCCGGCGATCAGGTCGTCGATCAGGTCGCCATGCTCCAGCAGGGCGATCTGGTGGGCGATATGGAAGGCGCGGCTGGGGCCGTCCATTTGGCCGCCCAGATAAAGCGTATGGCTGGTGGGATTGAAGCGTCGCATCAGGGTCGTGTCTTCCGACACCAGGGAGACGCGCACGTCGTGGCGCTCCTTTAGGTGCCGGGCCAACCCCTGCTGCATGTCGCCGATGAGAAGCTCTTCCTCGGCGACCAGGGCCTCGGCGGCCACGTCCAGGGCGTCGAAGTAGTTGTTGCAGTAGTAGAAATAGTCCCGCACTTCCTCGTAGGGAAAGGTGACGGCGGTGTTGGCGTCGTCCTGTTCGTGGCTCAGGCGGTCGGAGATGGATTGCAGGCGCTCGCTCAGTTGCTGATAGGCCTGATAAAGCGACAGCATGCGGTGGGCGACGGTCGGCGCGGCGGTGGCTGCGGAGCGTAACTCGCTGAGCGTCGGCGGTTCTCCGGCGAAAAGCGGGTCGGAGACCACTTCCCGCAGGTCGGAAATCAGGCGTGCCTCTTCGTCCTCGGCCAGGGTCGCCACATCCACGTTCAGCGCCTTGGCGACGCGCAGCAGGACCGTCACCGTCAGGGGACGCTGATTCCCTTCCAACTGGTTCAGATAGCTGGCCGACAGGTCCAGGGCGCGGGCCATGGCGGCCTGCGTCAGGCCGCGCTGTTCGCGCAGTCGGCGCAGCTTGTGGCCGACGAAAAGCTTGCGGCGACTCATGGGGCCTCCTGTCTTCGCAGAATTCGCAAACTATGACCTTGTAGCTGCGAAGGGGTTCGCAAGAACACCCTTTTTTCGGGGACTCGGCGTTGAACCATGTCACTTTT